>CALFYU010000422.1 GCA_937952455.1 uncultured Planctomycetaceae bacterium | reverse complement strand
GGCACAAGAAGCCGGAGAAGACGCTGCTGGTGCCGTATAAGAAAAAAGGGGGCCGCAACAACCAGGGCAAGGTGACGGCCCGGCATCGCGGCGGCGGGCACAAGCGGATGTACCGCATCATCGATTTCAAGCGTTTGCGGGACGGAATCCCGGCGCGGGTCAAGTCGATTGAGTACGATCCCAATCGCTCGGCACGGATCGCGTTGTTGCACTATGTCGACGGCGTGAAGGCCTATATCTTGGCGCCCGAAGGTCTCAAGGCGGGGGCCGTCGTGGAGAGCGGTCCGCAGGCGGAGCCGAAGTTGGGCAATTGTCTGCCGCTGTCGGCGATTCCCGCGGGGACGACGATTCACAACATTGAAATGCAGCCGGGCCGCGGCGGCCAGTTGTGCCGCAGCGCGGGAACGGCCGCAGTGATCAATGCCCGCGAAGGAGACTGGGCACAGATCACGCTTCCCTCCGGCGAAGTGCGGCGTGTGCCGAGCAGTTGCCGGGCGACAATCGGTGCCATTGGAAACAGCGAACACAGTAAGATTGTGCTCGGCAAGGCGGGCCGCAAGCGGTGGATGGGCTGGCGTCCGCGGGTGCGGGGTACAGCGATGAACCCGGTTGCCCACCCGATGGGGGGCGGCGAAGGCCGCAACTCCGGCGGGCGGCATCCTTGCAGCCCCACCGGCAAACTGGCCAAGGGGGGCCGCACGCGGAAGCGGCGCAAGTCCTCGTCGGCGGCAATCATCAGGCGGCGCAAGTCGCGTCGTTACGGTCAATTGAAGCTGTAGTTGATCAGACGGCCGCTTCTGTTGGAAATGATCGAATTCAAAAGTCTGGCCGGCTGAGCCCGGCAGATTTCAGTTAGGTATTTCGGAAAGTAACGAAAAGGGACAGCGGTATGGGTCGCTCTCTGAAAAAGGGACCTTATGTGGACGCCAAGCTGCTCAAGAAGATTGAGCGGTTGGACGAATCGGGGCGTAAGGATCCGATTCGCACATGGTGCCGTCGCTCGACGATCGCGCCGGAGTTTATCGGACACACGTTCCTGGTGCACAACGGGCGGGCGCATATCAACGTCTATGTGACGGAGGAGATGGTGGGACACAAGCTCGGCGAGTTCGCGCCGACGCGGACGTTCCGCGGTCACGGCGGCAAGGGCAAGAAGTAGGCGGGGCAGCCGCAGGGTTGAAGCTTGAATCAGGTTAGACGGCGAGTGAGGTAGAGGAATCGAGCCATGGAATACAAGTCAACGCATCGCTTCGCACGGATTTCGGCGCACAAGGTCCGTCCCTTTGCGGATCTGGTTCGAGGAAAAACGGCCGGTGGGGGTTTGGACTTGTTAAGTTAAGTCCCCAACCGGGGTGCACGGTTTCTGGAGAAGGTGCTGCGGACGGCGATGGCGAATGCGGAGCAGTCCGGTGCGAGGAACGTCGAGAACCTCACGATTAAGGACGCGCGTGCCGACGGCGGGCCGATGTTCAAGCGTCTGCAGCCGCGGGCGCGGGGCATGGCCTATTTGATTCGTCGGCGGTTTTCACATATCCACGTGGGGATCGAAGGGCCGGATATTTACTAATTCGCCGGCGCGCGGCCGCAGGCCGACCGGAATTTGTTTGTACATCAATAAGATTGTTTTTTAGGCAGATATAAGGCATACGGATCATGGGTCAAAAAGTTCGACCAACCGGCTACCGCGTGGGCATCGTCGAAGACTGGCGCAGCCGTTGGTACGCATCGAAGCAGGAGTTCGGCGACCTGTTGGTCGAGGACTTCAAGATCCGCAAGTTCGTCAAGGACAAATATCAATTCGCGGGGATTTCGAAGGTTGAGATCGAACGGACGCGGGACCAGGTGGTCGTGCATCTGAATACGGCGCGGCCGGGGATCATCATCGGCCGCAAGGGACAAGAGGTCGATCGACTGAAGGCGGAGTTGGAAGACCTGACCGGACGGCGGATGGAACTGAAGATTGTGGAAATCAACAACGCGATGAAAAACGCGGTGTTGGTGGCGGAGGACATTGCTCAGCAATTGACCAAGCGATCCAGTTTTCGCCGCACGATCAAGCGGGCGTTGGACTCGGTGATGGACGCCGGCGCGCTGGGTGTCAAGATCGTGTTGTCGGGCCGCTTGGGCGGGGCGGAAATGTCCCGGACCGAGAAGGCGATGCGGGGTTCCATTCCGCTCTCGACGATTCAAAAGCATATTGATTACGGCTTTGCCAAGGCGCTCACCGCCCAAGGAATCATTGGGATCAAGGTGTGGATCGACTTGGGACTTTATACAGACGAGGAGAATGGCGATGGCGCTAATGCCCAAGCGGGTCAAGCACAGAAAAAGCCAAAGAAAACGCATAAAAGGTAACGCGACCCGCGGAAATACTGTGGTGTTGGGGGACTGGGGTTTGCAGTCGCTCGACGGCGGGTACGTCAAAGCCAACGTGATCGAGGCTTGCCGGATCGCGGCGACGCAATACGTCCGCGGCGAAGGGAAGCTGTATATCCGCATCTTCCCCGATAAACCCTGTACGTCCCGGCCGCTGGAAACGCGGATGGGAAAAGGGAAAGGGGAACCGGACCACTGGGTGGCAGTCGTGCGGCCCGGCACGGTGTTGTTTGAATTGGCGGGCGTCTCGCAGGATGCGGCCAAGGATTGCTTCAACCGCGTGGCGCACAAGCTGCCCGTCCGCGTGCGGCTGGTGGGCCGCCGCCCGGGGACTTAGTCCGCCGCGATTGGAATCTGCACGATTATCAAAACAGATATAAAGACGAATCGACATGACCAAGCCTCAAGAACTCCGCGAAATGAGTGACGAACAGTTGGCGTTCACGTTGCGCGAGGCCCAACAGGAATTGTTCCGCTTGCGGTTTCAGGCGGCGGCGGAGCGTTCCGACGCGCCGAGCGCCTTGCGGAAGATCCGCCGGGACATCGCCCGCATTCACACAATCACGCGGCAACGGGAACTGGCGCAGCAAGCGGAATCGTAGGGCGCCGCCCCGACGCGGGCTGCCTTGGTATAGGAATAGAAACGACTGATTGAGCTTCCGAGCTTCGCAGCGACGCGGCGATCGGAACTCCCCCAAAAACACATAACGCCGGAGCGGTCCGGCGGGCGTCGCTGCAAGTTGAGGACAGGTACGATGCGCAAGAGATTGATCGGCGTGGTGACGAGCAACAAGATGGACAAGTCGTTGCGCGTGGAAGTGCAGAAGAACTATCAACATCCCCGCTACGGCAAGATCATCCGCAGCAAGACGGTGTGTCACGTGCACGACGAAAAGAACGAGGCGGGCGAAGGGGACTCGGTCGAGATCATCGAGTGCCGGCCGATCTCCAAGACCAAGTGCTGGAATTTGGTGCGGATCGTGGAACGGGCCGTGGTCGTTGAGTAGTCGGTGAAAGGTACGGAAGAGCGTCTTGGGTGGTCGGTCAGACGGGACGGCGTGAGATTAAGTGGAACATAAATCATGATTCAGATGCAAACACTTCTGGACGTTTGTGACAACACGGGGGCCAAGGTCGCCTGTTGTATTAAGGTATTGGGGGGCACCGGTCGGCGCACGGCCGGGTTGGGAGACGTGATCGTCGTCAGCATCAAGAAGGCGATTCCCGGCAGTTCGATCAAGGCGGGTGAAGTTGTGCGGGGGGTCATCGTGCGCTGCAAAAAAGGAACCCGGCGCAGCGACGGCAGCTATGTCCGTTTCGACCGCAACGCGATCGTGCTGATCGACAAGGACGCCAACCCGCGAGGCACGCGTATTTTCGGGGCGGTGGCCCGCGAGTTGCGCGAGCGGCGGTTCATGAAAATCATCAGCCTGGCGAGTGAGGTGGTGTGACCGATGAAGATTCGACGCGGCGACATGGTACAGGTGATAGCCGGCGACGATGCCGGAACGACGGCGCGGAAGGTCCTCGCGGTCGTGGCGGGCGGGAAGAAGGTGTTGGTGGAAGGGGCGAATCGTGTTTACAAACACGTGAAGCGCGGCCATCCCCGCAGCCCGCAAGGGGGGCGTCTCTCGAAGGAGATGCCGATTGACATTTCAAATGTGTTGCTTTACTGTGATTCGTGCGGTCGGGGCGTGCGGGTCGGGTATCGCTATACCAAGGACGGCAGCAAAGAGCGCTGCTGTAAGATTTGTGAGGCCGGTTTGGGATCGGTCAGCCCTCCCAAGGCTCACTATGCCCAGTCGTGAGGTTGCGTCCGGGCGGACGAGCCAGTTTTGTCGGCTCACAAGACGCGCGCATGAGCGCGTCAGTTGTCTATCATTGAAGTGAATCCACTTCTGGCAATTACGTTGCCGGGAGGGGATGTTAATAAAAATAGCTGTTGTGTGCGGAGGCTTCGGTGTGTTGCCGGAGGACGACCTTCAATCACGATCCGGCGGTGACCGCCTGCCCGATTCGGGCGGCAAAGTTTGAGTTGTGCACGAACCATGGCCAGGTTGTTAGAACGCTACCGTAACGAGATTCGGCCGGCGCTTGCCAAAGAGCTGGGACGGACGAACCCCCACGCGCTTCCCAAGCTGGAGAAGATCGTGATCAACATGGGGGTGGGTTCTGCCACTCAGGATCGCAAGACCTTAGAGGAAGCGGTCGAGCACCTCACCACGCTCAGCGGCCAGAAGCCGGTCGTGCGCCGCGCCCGCAAATCGGTCTCCGGGTTCAAACTCCGGGAAGGAATGGAGATCGGCTGCATGGTCACCCTCCGCTCCCGCCGGATGTACGAATTTTTGGACCGGCTGATCACGTTGACTCTGCCGCGGGTTCGCGACTTTCGGGGGCTGAACCCCAAGGCGTTCGACGGACGCGGGAATTATAGTTTGGGGATCAGCGACCAAATGGTGTTTCCTGAAGTCGACCCGGACCGCGTCAAGAATCAGCAGGGAATGACGATTACCCTGGTGACCACAGCCTCGAATAATGAAGAGGGATACCTGTTGCTTAAGGAACTGGGGATCCCGTTCCGCAAGGGTTGATTTTCCCGGCAACGCGCGACCTGAGTCACTAAAAGTCCCATACTTTTCCAAGAAGCAGTTTCAGAACCCGGTTGCGTTTGTTCGCAAGACCATCATGCATGTGTGTGCGTGACGCGTCAGAGGGTTTTGAAACCAGTTGAAGAGAAAACTGTAAGAGATGGCCAGCAAAGCAAAGATCGAAAAGGCAAACCGCAAGCCCAAGTTCAGCAGCCGGCAGGAGCGTCGCTGCGCGTTGTGCGGACGCCCCCGCGCGGTCTACCGCAAGTTCAAACTGTGCCGCGTCTGTTTCCGCGATCTGTGCTTGGACGGCATGATTCCCGGCGCGAAAAAAGCGAGCTGGTGATCCTCGCGGCCGGATCGACAGGCTAAAAGAAATTCAACAAACTCAGTTTATCCATCGGCGGTACGGCACGGCGGGCAACCGCGGTACCGCAAACTTTCAGACAATGTTGCCAGTACGACAGGGGATTCGTACTCCCCAAGGTGAATTCCGACTATGATGACAGATCCGATTGCCGACATGCTCACGCGGATCCGCAATGCGGTGTCGATTGAGCGCGCGTTTGTGGACGTGCCCCACTCGAAGGAGAAGCAAGGCATCTCCGACGTGCTGCAGCGTGAAGGCTACATTTGGGACTATGAGGTGATCGAACAGCAGCCGCGCAATTTGTTGCGAATTCACCTGAAATATGGTCCGAACGGCGAGCGGGTGATTCAAAAGATCAACCGGGTTAGCAAGCCGGGCCGGCGGGTCTATATGGGGGTCGACGACTTGCCGGAGATTTTGCAGGGCATGGGGATCAGCATCGTGTCGACCAACAAAGGTTTGCTGAGCAATCGCGAAGCGAGGGAACAGTCGGTCGGCGGCGAGGTGTTGTGTAATATTTGGTAACGACCGCCCGCCGACGTGGCGGCTCGATCGTGCTTGTCAGACGCAAGTGAAAAACAGTTGACCGATTGGGACCTTGTTTCCCGCTTCGGTATAAAAAAGAAGGCAAAGTATCATGTCAAGAATCGGGAAAAAGCCGATTCCGGTCCCCGATCAGGTGGACGTGTCGATTGACGGACGCGTGGTGACGGTCAAAGGCCCCAACGGGGAATTGACGTATGAGCATCATCCCTCGGTGTCGGTCAAGTGCGACGACGATCCCAAGCAGATCGTGGTGGATAATCCCAGCGAATTGCGCGAGAATCGCAAGTTTCACGGTCTCACCCGCAGCCTCCTCAACAACATGGTGACCGGCGTCACGACGCCCTTCGAGCGGAAGCTGGACATCGTGGGGGTCGGCTACCAGGCGACGATCGACGGTACGAAGTTGTGCCTGCAGGTCGGTTTTGCGAACGTGGTGGAATTGCCGATTCCCGAGAACGTCCAATGCACGTTGCCCAGTAACATTCAGATCGCGCTCAAGAGCCCAGACAAACAGGCGGTCGGGCAGTTTGCCGCGGAAATTCGCCGGGTCCGCCCGCCCGAACCTTATAAGGGGAAAGGGATTCGGTACCAAAACGAACAGGTCCGCCGCAAGGCCGGCAAGGCTTTGGCCAGCGGCTGATGTGTTCGTGCACCTGTTGCTTTAATCTATTTGTGGTGGTTCGGGTCGGCGAATCGTAGGGCCGATCGGTGGGGAAAGTTGGCAGTCCGATGAAATACACAACTCAAATCAACAGACAGCGGAGCCGTCGCCGGTTTCGCGTCCGCAATAAGATCCGTGCGACGTCGTCGCGACCGCGGATTTCCGTCTATCGCAGCAATAAACATATTTATGCCCAGATCATCGATGACGCGGCCGGCCGCTCCCTGGTAGCCGCCAGCACGCGTGAAGCGGGCGTTTGCGGCGAGGGAGAAAATGGCGGCAACGTGGCCGCGGCGGCGAAGGTCGGCGAAGCGCTGGCGAAAAAGGCCGTGGCGGCCGGCATTAAACAGGTATCGTTCGACCGTGGCCTTTACCAGTACCACGGGCGCGTGGCGGCGTTGGCCGATGCGGCCCGCCAAGGCGGGTTGGAATTCTAGCTGCGGTCAGCTTGAAGAATAAAGATTGAGGATTCAACGTCAAATTCCAGCGGCAGCTTCGCTGATTTCTCAAGGCCGCCCGGACGAGTGATGACGACTTAAGTTAAGTAGTACCAAATTACGGTTTTGGAGTGATTCGCCGTGTCGACAGACAGCCGATCAGATGGCAAAGAGAAGGTCGTTCAAATTCGCCGGTGCGCGTGCGTGGTTAAAGGGGGCCGGCGATTCAGCTTCACCGCGCTGGTCGTCAACGGCGACGGCAACGGTTCGGTCTCGTACGGATACGGCAAGGCGGTTGAAGTTCCGTTGGCCGTGGAAAAGGCGACCAAGAACTGCCATCGCAATACGACCCGCGTGAACGTCACGGGCACCACGATTCCGCACCAGGTGGTGGGACGTTTCGGAGCGGCCCGCGTATTGCTGATGCCGGCCCGGCCGGGGACAGGTGTGATTGCCGGCGCCAGCGTGCGAGCCGTTGTGGAAGCGGCCGGAATCCAGGACATCCTCACCAAGAGCCGTGGTTCGAGCAATCCCATGAATCTGGTGAAGGCCACGATCAACGGTTTGGAACAACTGCGGACCCGGGAAGACGTCGCACGGCTGCGGGGCGTGACTGTCTAACAGGAGAGTGCCGGGGAAGAATGCCCCGGCATCATGCCGATACACAACGACAATTTTACAATCTACGCAACTTCGAAAGCGAAGTGCTCTCATGATTATCGACGACGTCCATCGCGGAATTACAAAGCACAAAAAGCGGAAGCGGATCGGCCGCGGCCCCGGTTCGGGGCACGGCAAGACGTCGACGCGCGGGCACAAGGGGTATGGAAGCCGGTCGGGCGCCTCGCAGCGGATGTCCTTCGAAGGGGGACAGACTCCGTTGGCTCGCCGAATCGCCAAACGCGGATTCAACAACAAGCAGTTTGCCGTCAAGGTCGCGATCGTCAACGTCAGCGAACTGGAACAGCGCTTCGACAGCGGCACGACGATTGACCCGGCGTTGCTGGCCGAGACAGGTTTGGCCAAGGGCCGCTTCGACGAAATCAAGATCTTGGGCGA
>CALFYU010000421.1 GCA_937952455.1 uncultured Planctomycetaceae bacterium | reverse complement strand
CAAACTCATGTGTTAAAATCACTTAGGGAAACGTCAGTGCCATTCACCCCGGCCCCTCTCCCAAAGGGAGAGGGGGAAGATTGTGACCGTAACTCCCTCTCACTCCGGGAGAGGGCTGGGTGAGGGGCGCACCACATTTGATTCTCGCTTGCTCATTCGCCAGTTTACATCGACACCCACACCGACCCCTGATCGCACGACCGCACCGCTTGGGTGATGAATTGCAAACCGCGGCGGCCGTCGTAGACGGTGGGGAAATTGTATTGCTCCGTCGTGAGCGGCCGTCCGTCGATGTAGGCACGGATCGCTTCGGCAACGCCGCAATAAATTGTGGCGAACGCTTCCAAATAGCCTTCCGGATGACCGGTGGGAATCCGCGTGCAGGCGCTGGCTGATTCGGAGAGGTATTCGCTGTGCCCGCGTGTCAGCGTTTGTCGCGGCTGCCCGTAGCGATAGAGGCCCAACCTGTCGGGTTCCTCCTGTTCCCACAACACGGCCCCCTCGGAGGCATAAACCCGCAGGCGGAGGCCGTTCTCCTCGCCCGTTGCGACCTGGCTAATTGTGAGCACCCCTTTGCCGCCGGAGGCAAATCGCAGCAGGACGTTTACGTCTTCGTCCAATTTGCGGTCCGGCAAGAAGGTGCTCTTGTCGGCGCACAATTCAGTGATCGGGTCGCCGGTGACATATTCCAGCAGGTTCACGCAGTGTGTTCCCACGTCACCCAAGGTGCCGCCGATACCCGATTGCGCCGGATCGACGCGCCATGCGGCCTGTTTCTGGCCTAGTTTTTCATGCGGGACCATCAAGAAGTCCTGCAAGTATTCCACGAGCACCTTGCGAACGGTCCCCATCTCGCCGTTCTGGAACAAACTGCGGGCATGCCGGATCATGGGGTGCCCGGTGTAGTTGTGCGTGAGCGCAAACACCAAGCCGGACTTTTCGACCAATTCACAGAGTTGCTCGGCTTCGTCCAAATCGTACGTCATCGGTTTATCACAGACGACGTGGATGCCGGCGTCGAGGAATGTCTTCGCGATCGCAAAGTGCGAAACATTGGGCGTGACAATGCTTACAAAATCGATCCGTTGATCGTCGGGTAAGCTCGCTTCAGCAGCCGCCATTTGTTCGTAGCTGTCGTAACACCGCGCGGGATCGAGATACAACTCCGCCCCGGTCTGCCGTGTGTTCTCGGGATCGCGGGAGAAGCAGCCGGCGACCATTTCGATCTGGCCGTCCAAGGCGGCAGCGGTGCGATGCACACCCCCAATAAAGGCTCCCTGCCCGCCCCCGACCATCCCCATCCGAAGTTTGCGTTTCCAGGATTGCATGCGATGACTCCCGTCTGAGTAGGCGGTAGGCAGAGGGCAGTAGGCAGTGTCTCGGTTTCCGCACGCCAAAAGTAAGCACCTTTCTGCCTACTGCCTACCGTCTACCGTCTACTGCCTACTATTCCAGTCCCAATATTCTCCGATTCGCGCCGGTGTCGGCGTGGCCGCCGGCGAAGTCGTCGAAGGTGACGTCGGTGGTTTCGATGATGTGCTTTTTGATAAACGGCGCTCCCTCGCGGGCGCCTTGTTCGGGGCTCTTGACGGCGCATTCCCATTCCATCACCGCCCAGCCGTCGTAGCCCGCTTCGGCGAGCAGCGTGAAGACCTGCGTAAAATCGACCTGCCCGTCCCCCAACGAGCGAAACCGGCCTGCCCGTCCCGGCCAGGATTGATAGCCGCCATAGACTCCCACGCGTCCGGATGGACGAAACTCGGCGTCCTTGACGTGAAAGCCCTTAATCCGCGCGCCGTAGAGGCGGATGAAATCGAGGTAATCGAGTTGCTGCAACAAGAAATGGCTGGGATCGTAATTCAAACAGGCGGCGGGGTGGTCGTTGCTCCGGTCGAGGAACATTTCATAGGTCGCTCCGTCATAGAGGTCGGAGCCGGGATGCAATTCATAGGTGAAGACGCAACCGTGATCGTGCGCGAAGTCCAGCAGCGGCAACCAGCGTGCGGCCAGTTCCTTAAACGCTTCATCGATGATCCCGGCGGGGCGCTGCGGCCAGGGATAGACCATGTGCCAGGCGAATCCGCCCGAGAGAACCGGGACGGTCGTCAGCTCCATGTTTTCCGATGCGAGGACGCATTTTTTCAATTGATCGGCCGCCCAATCCGTCCGCTCGTTGCCGCGCAAACCGGGGGGATGAAAGGCCTCGAACATCACTTCATAGGCCGGATGCACGGCGAGAACCTGCCCCTGCAGATATCCCGCCAGATCGGTCGGTTGCAGACCAATGTCGGCCAGTTGCCCGCGATAGTCATCGCAGTAGGTCTTTGAAGCGGCCGCTTCCTCCAGGTTGATCGTACGCGGGTCCCAGGCGGGGATTTGCACGCCTGCAAACCCCATCGCGGCGAACCAACGGCCGATGCTGAGCAACTCATGAAACGGCGGTTCATCACGGAGAAACTGGGCAAGAAAAACGGCCGGGCCTTTGATCGACGACATCCGCGTCCTCCCCGAAATCGTGTCCGCTTAATCGCTTGCAGCAGGGGAATCATGGTACGCCAAAGGACAGCAAAGTGCCATGCGCGGGAGGCAACTCGCAAAGCCAATTCTTTGCCGTCCGCTGAGGAGAATTTTCATCGGAGGGTTGAGAATCGCGTCGCGAGTGCGTATATGTGCCGTTCGCGGTCGATGAATCGGCCAGGGCCGCAATACAATTCGGCGCGGTTCAAATCGCAGTGTTGGACGGTCAACGTCCCCAACCACAGCGTTCTCAAAGGGTGCCGCGAGCGGCTTGTCCGCCAGTGAGAATGACACGGACTGGCAGCCCACTGCTGGGCAAACCTGGACCGGCAGCCGACCGCATAGAAATTCAGTCAATAGTTTTGTGAGTCAGAGGAGCGTCATCAATGGGTGGTCCGATAGTTCGCACAGGAACGACACCGGAGTTTTGGAAAAACTGGGACAACGTCTTCGGCGATAAAAAAACCGCTAAAAAGAAGACGGCGAAGAAAAAAGCGACGACCAAAGCCGCTGTCAAAAAGAAAGCGACCAAGAAGAAAGCCGCTAAGAAAAAGTCCGGCAAATAGCCTCGCGCGATCCCCGCCTAAAAACGCGACCGCCGACTCGCTCGTCTCGATAGCCAGCCCATCATGGACCAGTCCGAACGGGAACCGCTGAGCCAACGGACGCCCGAGCCGACGACTTCACGGCGGCATCGCGGACTGACCATCGCGTTGCTGTTTGCTGGATTCTTTGCCTACAGCGCGATCCGCACGCCGGTCCCGGCAGTCAACGAACCGCACTACCTGACCAAGGCCAAGCATTTCTGGAATCCCGCGTGGTGCCGCGGCGATTTGTTCCTGGAATCGTCAAATCCCCACTGGGTATTTTATGCGACGGTCGGCAGCCTCACCCAATGGCTGACGCTTGAACAAACGGCCTGGATCGGCCGCATCGCGGGACTGCTGTTGTTGGCGATCGGAATGGAATCGCTGCTGTCCGGCGTGCTGAATGGCATGAGACAAGTGTGGGCAGCGGCATCGCTGTACCTCGGCATGGCCGCCCTGGGGAATTTGGCCGGCGAATGGATAATCGGCGGGATAGAAGGCAAGGTCTTTGCCTACGGATTCGCATTTTGGGGGGCGGGACTAGCCATCCGCGGGAGATTTCTACCCGCGGCAGCATTCTTAGGATTATCGGCCAGTTTTCATCCGGTGGTGGGAATTTGGTGTACCTGCGCGACGATTGCCGGCGTGCTCGTGCCGTGCCTATTACGCAGCCCCGATGTGCCACGGCCGTCCGCGATTCAACTGATGGTTGCGGTGCTGCTGTTCGGCATGTGCGCGCTGCCGGGGCTGTACCCGGCCTTTTATATGTTGGGGGGGACTCCGGCGGACGTCGCGGCTGAGGCGGATCGGATACAAGTTTTTAGCCGACTGAGACACCATCTCGATCCCGCTGTATTTCCGATTCGCGGCTACATCTGCTATGCCGCGATGTTGGCCGTTTGGCTGGTGTTTCGTAGGCGGGCAATGAGCAGTTACGCCGGCGAATTCTTCCATTGGTACTTAATGGGCAGCGCCGCGATCGCTGCCGGCGGCTTGGTGGCGCGATTCGTGCTGCACAGCGCAGCGCTGCTGAAGTTTTATCCCTTCCGACTGTTCGACGTGCTGCTGCCACTGGCGGTTTCGGTACTGGCCGTGCGCCTTTTTGCACACTGGTCGTCGCAGCGGCCCGCAGCGCAGCGATTGGGTATCGCCGTGTGCGTCGCGGCGGCGGCATACGCACTCTTAGTCCATCCGGTCGACCGCAATCCGACCCGTTTCAAACCGCCGGTACTCACCGACTGGTTGGACAGTTGCCGCTGGATCGCCCAGAATGCTCCCGCCGATGCGACGGTGCTCACGCCGTCCTATAGCTGGGGCTTTAAGTGGTACGCCGGTCGGGCGGAATACGTGAACTACAAAGATTGCCCGCAGGATGCCGCTAATTTGTTGGAGTGGCGACGCCGTTATCAGTTATTGCGAGGCTGGGAAAAAACCCGCCGAGCGGGAACGATGTCGCAGGCGGAGATCGCTCGATTTCCGGATCGCGAATTGGTCGATTTTGTGATTGCCCGCACCAACGAGGACACGGACTTGCCGGTCGCCTATCGTGGACGCTTCTTTTCGGTATACGACGTGCGTGGGAAACGGTCGCTATGACCGGGTAACTTGCACTATCCCTGACGCGAATGGGGAGAAAACGGCAAGCGCTATGGAAAAACCGCGCGACGCACGTCACAATGGCTATTGGCGCTCCACAGGTCATTTCTCGGCTCAATTCCGCGCTATTTCGCACTAAGTGAAATTCTTCCGGAAAGGATCGCCCCCATGAAGACAACGGTCCTTGTCGTTGACGATTCCGAAATGGATCGCCGCCTGGCGGCCGGCCTGCTAAAGAAGGAAACGAGCGTCGACGTCACATTTGCCGCCGACGGCCGCGAAGCTTTGGAGAAGATCGCGCATCATCCACCCGAGATTGTGGTGACCGACCTGCAAATGCCCAATATGGACGGCCTGCATCTTGTGCGGGCCATTCGGCAAAAACATCCGTCCATTCCCGTGGTGCTGATGACCGGCAAGGGAAGCGAAGAAATCGCCGTCGAGGCCCTGGAGAACGGCGCGGCCAGTTACGTCACCAAAAAGCTGCTGGCACGTGATTTGCCCGATACTGTGCGGCGCGTCCTGGCAACGGTCAGCGAAAATCGCAATCGCCGCCGCCTGAAAAACCGCCTGACGACCGGGGAATTCGAATTCACGTTGGAAAACGATCCGCAGCTGATTTCGACCGCCGTGCAGTTCATTTGCCACCTGCTCCGAGAGTTCGAGGTTTGTCTCGACAGTGATTATGCACGAATCGGCACCGCCTTGGATGAGGCGCTGCACAACGCGTTTTATCACGGAAACCTGGAGATTCGCTCGGAACTGAAACTGCAAGACGGAAACCAATTTTACGACCTGGCGCGGCGTCGCTGCCAGGAGGCCCCTTACAGGGATCGGCAGATCCATCTGCGAATTTCATTCTCCGCCGACTGCGTGCTCTTGGTGATTCGCGACGAAGGGTGCGGATTCAATCCGTCCCAACTCCCCGATCCTACCGACCCGGCCAATCTCGGCCGACCGTTCGGCCGCGGCATCTTGCTGATGCGGACCTTTATGGATGCGCTGGAGTTCAACGAAACGGGCAACGAAGTGCGGTTAATGAAACGCCGCAACCGTCCGGTCGCCGCCTCCAACGGCAACTGATGTCAATCGTCACTCGTCCCCGTTGGCATCGACCTCCACGGTGTGGATTTCCACCATGTCGTTGAGGCTCGTCGCGTCCAGCACTTCGCGTACATCCCCGCTGGGATTGTAAAGTGAAATCTTTACCCCCAAATCCCCCAGCGAAACAAATAAACCCAAGAGCCCGCTGGGAACCGTGGTCACGCCGGTAAAGTCGAATGCCAATTCCTCGCATTCGTACTCCTTGATAATATTCTTCAGCGCATCGCGATATCCGCCGATCCAAAATCCGGCCGGAATGTCGTGGCCGCGAAACCCGACCACCGTCAGGCTTCCCGCCCGGTAAACTTGGAATATGCCCGGATCGACAACCGGCTCATGCTGCACGCCCGAGTCGTCACCGCCTGGATCGGTCCCGTCATCCCAGTTGTAAGTTTCTTCCGACATGAAACTGTCCTCCCTGTGCTGCAGGCACAATAGGTGATGCCAGCGATTTCCAACGTCGCCGCACGCAGGACATCCGCGGTTGTCCGACGTCGGTCCCCGCTTTCGTTTTCCAAAAAATCAAGCGACTTGAATTGCCGATCCGAATTTATGGAAATGCCCCTAGACTGAAACCGTCGACGTGACACCAGGTTGACCGAAAGAGATGAATTGATTCATGTCGGGCGGATGGGAAAAGACATCGTTTAGTCTACAGAGCGTTTTCCACACTCACAAGAAAATTCCGGCGCGCTCCGCGGGTTTCTTCCACCGGAGTTGACTTTGTTCAGACAAATGATTTTTGGCGAACGCACGATTATGAGCTAGACTTGAAAGTTAGACGCGCCTTACCAAGTTTGCCGGCCGCCGAACTCGTTTCCACGGAAGGCACGATTGTCGTCGAAGCCGCCTCATACTGGGGAAAAGGACTATGCCAAGCAACCTCGCACGGCCAATCCGCGCCGCGTATGACCGTCTGGTCACAGGGACAGTCGGCGTGTTCATGCTGCTTGTGCCGGGCGGCGACCGGACAACGATCGGGTGGATGTTGTTCTCTGTGAAAGTCGCCGCGGGCCTCATCAGCATGTTCACGTTGATTGCCCTATTGCCTTGGACAGGAACGGGGTCGTATGTCAGCCTGACAGGTTTAGCCTGCGTTACTTTGATCCTGGGCGGGACCAGCCTCATCGTCGGCTGGGGATTGGGGATCTTGCGAGACCGCAACTGTCCCGCCTGCCACCGCCCGATGGGTCAAGCCATCGTCGGCGAGCAATGGCTGCCGTTTTACCATTGCGAGGATTGCGATTTGGAAATCCCGGTTAGTGCATTCCTCGAACCGGAACGGGACAACCGGCGCCGCGAAGCCCAGCAACTCATCGGCCGCTGCCTGCAACCCGCCCCGGTCCGGCGGCAGGAACAAACGTCCATTCCGGCATCCCGCCATTAGGAAGCGCCACCGCACGGCATCGTCTACATCGATCGTCGTAAATGCAGGATTTTAGTCACGGGGAAACGGTTGAAAACCGAACCCCTGCTCGCGATGATGGTCTCAAAAGGAGACCGGCCGGCCGAACGATCCACACCCAAACCCTCGCCCGGCCAATGCCGCAATTCCAGACCCAGCGGGGCCGTAGCTCAATCGGTTAGAGCAGCAAACTCATAATTTGTTGGTTGGGGGTTCGAGTCCCTCCGGCCCTATTTACGTCCGGCGTCTCATCAGTCTGCCTGGCATCGCCTAAGTCCGCGTTGGTGTTAGACTTCAGTGGCGGGTCGTTCGTTGGTGCGATGTTCAGACTGTCACACCAGCTTGCGCCGTGTTGCCGCACTTCGCGTCGTGACTGCTTCGCCTGGCGCTGCGCGATTTCTACGTCAGCCGCATAGCAATCGTCTGTACCCGTTGCCCTGAGGGGCCCTGACGGGCGATTAAGCACGTCGCGCAGCCGCGACAGCATCGGCCTCCTGACTTCGGAACAAATGTCCATAGGTGTCCATCGAAAGCGTGATCGCCGAATGCCGCATGACGGTTTGCACGACCTTGGGGTGGACGCCCGCGAGTGATAACTACGCGCCGCAGGTGTGGCGCAGCGAATGAAGATCGAGGACTTCCCCCTCGTGATTCTTGGCGGCCAGAAACTCGGACTGTTCGCGGCGGGCGTATTCTGCCGGGTTTCGCTTCACCTGTTTGACCCATGCTGAACGAGCTTGCTCAAGGTCACCCATTAGCATCCCCGCTATGTCGGTCTCATGGGGCAGGTCAAGTACTTTCAAATTCGACAGCTTCGTGGCGATGTGGGGC
>CALFYU010000420.1 GCA_937952455.1 uncultured Planctomycetaceae bacterium | reverse complement strand
CGGTTATCGATCTATTCGCCGCCTTTGACGACGCTGAAAGTGACGATGACGATTTGACGTACACCGTGACGGGCAATACGAACGCGGCGCTGTTTGACAACATCATCGTCAACGGCCTGACCGGCCAATTGACGCTGCAATACGCCGAAAACGCCTTTGGAACGGCCGTGATCACGATTCGCGCGACCGATCCGGGAGGGGAATACGTCGAAACGACCTTTACAGTGAACGTCACCTCCCAAAACGATACGCCGACGTCATCGGGGATTGACGACGTCACGGTGAGTGAGGATGCGGCGGATTACGTGATTGATCTGTTCGACACGTTCGCCGACGTCGAAGACTCCGATGCCGCGTTAGTTTACACGATCACGGGCAACTCCAACCCGGAGCTGTTTTCCAATCTGATTATTAACGGCGGAGCCGGAACGCTCACGCTGCAATTTGCCGACAACGCGTTTGGAACCGGCACGGTGACCGTGCGAGCCACCGACGGCAATGGCCAGTACGTGGAGACGACCTTCCTGGTAACGCTTACCGCGGACAACGACACTCCCACGACGGTCGGCATCTCCACAGTAACCGTGCTTGAGGATACCGTTAGCACTTCGATCAATCTGTTCAACGCCTTTGACGACGTCGACGATGCTGACACGTCGCTCAACTTTGTGGTCATCGGCAACACAAACCCCGGCCTGTTCACCAGTGTGACGTTCGACCCCGCAACCGAAATGTTGAAATTGAAGTATGCGGCGAACAAATATGGCACGGCGCAAATTACGGTCCGCGCGGAAGATCCTCTCGGGGAAACGGTCGACACGACCTTCAATGTCGTCGTGCTCGCGGACAACGATGCGCCCGTGGCCGGCGGCGATTCGTTCCAACTCTGGCAGAACAGCCGCTATGACTCCGCCGTCAGTGTGCTCGCCAACGATTCCGACGTGGACGGCAACAATCTGAGTGCGGTGTTGCTCGGCGGCGCCAGTCACGGTCGCGTGGTTTTGGCGTCCGACGGCACCTTCACTTACATTCCCCGCGCGGGCTTTTACGGCGTCGATCAATTTACTTATGCCGCGTACGACGGCAGCACCTATTCCTCGCCGACGACCGTTACATTGTCGGTCGCCAAATTGCCGCTGGCGGCCGGCGATAACTTTGCTGTGGTTTCCAACACAACGCTGGTCTTTTCCAGTGACAGCCTGTTGGAGAACGATTCCCCACTGCAGAGCGGTGAGTCGTCGATTGAACTGATCCAAGTGCCGGCACACGGAACACTCACGTTCAAACTCGACGGAACATTCCAATACACGCCGCACCCGGATTACGTCGGCCAGGATTCCTTCAGTTACAAACTTGCCAATGACGAAATGGACTCCGCACCGGCGGTGGTCACGATCGACGTCCTGCCGCCGCCGCTGGTATTTGATAACACCAGTAACACGGGCATCGACAATCCGTTCATCGAAACTGACAACTTTATCGATGACGCTGCCACGACGGTCGTCGTGACAAACGCCGCTGCACAGACGGCATCGCAACCGCTCAACAACGGTTATTACACATACGATCCCGCGGCCGCTGACGGCGGCGCCTCTTTTGGCGACCCGGCCGTGGATTACTACGGATTGTACGCCTTCGCCGGAGGCGGTGTTGCCGAGGGAGACGCAGGTGGGCACTACTCCACGTCACAGTCCGATTCGGTCCTCCACGATGCGAATGCCGCGGGCGGTGGCGAGGAGTTGGTCGCCGATTCAGGGCCAATGCAAATGCGCACCGGTCCTTGGGCGGGTCGGGTAAACTGGAATCACGTGCCGAATTCGGCCTATTTTCAAGGAGAAGAGAGCGCTTGCGTGTTTGACCGTATTCTTCAAAAAGGAGCGACCGCCCAAAACGGGGACGCGGGCGAGCCGTCAGCGGAACAAACGGCAATCGTCTACAAGGCCGGCTCCGATGTCAGCTTGCCTCCTGAAGCGGCCGCGCCTTGGCAGCAGCAGGACGGTGACGACTCGCCCCAAGCAGGCGACGAAATCTGGATGGCCGCGCTTGCCGGCGAGTTGGATGAGCTGCCGGAAGGCGATTCGGACGATGATTTGGCAGCCACGCACATCGATCAATCCGTTCTGGCCGTGATCGCCACCACGATTGCCGCAGGACATGTCTCGCATCAGAAAAGTAAGAAGAAAACGACAAGGCGGAACCCGGCACGCCAGCGCACGACTCCTCTCCCCCTCAACCAGGATCGGTAGTGATGAAACTCAACGCGTTCAACACGCAGATGCGATTTGCAATTCTCTGCTGCGGCCTGGCGGCCGTGTTGCATAGCGGCGGTCCGGCCCTCGCATCGCCGCCACGGCGTGAAATCCTGCAGCAGGCACATGCGGCCCACGAGGCGGGACGTTTCCTCCAAGCCGAGCAATTGTACCGGCAAGTCTATGACGAAACCGCCGCTCAGGATGCGGCTGACGCAGAAGTGCGGCGGGTCTGTTCCGAACAGTTATTTGACATCTACTATCGGCTGGGACATTACGACAAGGCCATCCAACTCGGAACCGGCCTCCGCGAGGATCTCGAACGCGCCGGGGATCAGATCCGCCTTCGCGCGACCGATTTTCGGCTAGGCAAATGCTATTTCATCTTATCGCACTTTCGGCCGGCGCAAGACAGTTTCCAGCAGGCCTTGTCCGCCGACGTCGATCGGCCTTGGGACCCGGTTCGCAAGATGGAAGCGCTGGTCACATTGGCCACGATCGCCCAGCGGCTCGGTGACGATGACGACGCACGGCGACGTTGGCGCGAAGCGGCCGCGTTCGGCAGTCCCATATTGAAACAGGCCCGCGACGTCCTGCCGCTGAGGGATCAGATCGTCCTGGGACGCAATGTCGCGCGGTCGTTGCGGCATATCGGCCGGACCGAACAGGCGATTTCGCAGCTGCAATCACTGCTCGAACTGGCCGCCACACACGGCTACGTCAGAGGCCGCCGCGAGCTCCTGGCCGAACTGGCAGCGCAATACCAAGCCCTGGGCGATCTTAATCGCGCCGCTGCCGCACTCGAGGATGCCTTGGCCCTCACGACGCACGACGGTCCCGCCACGGCCATGTCCCGTGCCGATCTTTACGGTCAATACTCAATCGTGTTGAGCCGCCAGGGACAGACCGGGGCCGCACGGAAAGCAGCCGAACAGGCGCAGGGGCTCTATGACGGGATCATTCAACGCGCGGCGAGCCAGGGACACGACTCGCTGGAGTCGCTCAACGCGTTTTGGAAGCTCAAGGACCTGTTGCGCTACACGCAGCAATACCGGCAAGCGGTCGAACTGGTCGCCGAACAGCCCTGGAATTGGAGCGAAGAAAGTCTGCCGGCCCATCACCTCACCGGTGAACGCGGTGCCCTACATGCCGCGATGGGCTCCTATCCCGAGGCACGGCGGTTCTTGACCAAGGCCTTGGAACGCCGCCGGCAACAAGATCCGCTTGACCTCAGCCAGTTGCCCCGCACGCTGAATAACCTGGCATTGGTGGAACAGGCAACGGGAAATCTCGCAGCCGCCGATTCCCTCTGTCAGGAATGTCGCCAACTCTACGAAAAGTTCTCGCTGCCGGCCGATGGCGATCTCGCCGAGACCTACAACCTGCTGGCCACGAATGCGGCGCTGGCGGCGAACTATTCCGACGCCGTACGGCTCTACCAGCGCGGGATCGATATCTGTCGTAAATGCGGAAGTGAAGCCGACGGACATCGCGGCAACCTGCTGCTCAATCTCGCCAAGACCTACAAGTCACAAGGCCAATACGCGGCGGCGATCCAGCAGTGTGAGGAAGCCCTCGAACTTGCGCGGTCGGCGGGAACCTCGCCCGCGCAATCCGTGAGCCTGCCGGCCGTCTATTGCGCCTTGGCGACGATGTATGCCGCTGAGGAGGATTTTGAAAAAACCCGCGAGTTTGCCGAAAAGACGCTGAAACTTTGCGAAGAGAACAATATTTTCGACGGTCCGGTGATCAGCACCGCACAACACTGTCTGGCAATCGTCGCGCTCGTCGACCAGGACTTCGTCCGTGCCGAAGACCTCTGGCACCGCGTGCTGAAAGAGCAACAAGCAGCAGGGCAACACGCCCTCACGGCCCGGACGTATAATTACCTCGGCGCGACGGCGCAGCTGCAGGATGATCTTGAACAAGCCGAGCAGTCGTATCGCGCCGCACTCCGCGTGCTCGATGGGCGTTCCACGACCTATCCGGTCACGCGGTTCGTCAGCCTGTGGAAGTTGGCCCAACTCCGCCATGTGCATGGCGACGAAGTTGAATCGCGGCAATTGCTCGATGAAGCGATCGACATTGCCGAGGCCACCCGCGTCGATACATATGGTGCGGAGCAACACCGCGCAGACTTCTTCGCGCAGTTCGCCCCGGCGTTCGACGCCGTGTTTCATCTCAGCCTTCGCGACGGCGATTTCGCCCAAGCGCTGGACTACGCCGAACGCGGCCGAAGCCGCACGTTTCTCGACCAATTGCAGTCGGCCGGCGTTGACCCGCGCCAGGGACTGCGCGGGACACCGGATGAACCGTTACTTGCCAAGGAACAGGAACTCAAGCGGCGGATAAACCACATTCGCTCGCAAGCACAACAGTTGGCCGAAACGGGCGCCACGGATCCCAAAACAAAGGAACTAGCTGCCGAACTGCAACAGGCGCAGGACGAATATGCAAAAACCTGGCACCAGATCCTCAACGCCAGTCCGCACTACCGCAATCTGCTCGTTAAGAATCTGGACCGGTGGAGCCACTTGCAGCGGGAAGTCATTCAACCGGGAACGCTGCTGCTGTACTACTACCTGGGCCGCAGCCGGGGCTACCTGGTGCTTCTCGGTGACGGGATGAAGCAACCGGAAGTCTTCATGCTGCATATCCCTGCCGGCTATCGCGTCGACACCAGCGTGGTCGATTCGCGACGGACAAATCCCACGTTGAACACACGCGGGCTCAAGCGACAGCGCGGGGACGTGGAAACTCCCGACAGCATCGAAGTCACCGATAAACCCTTGCCGCTGACGCGCAGCCGGGCCAACGTCCTGGTCGATCACTATCTGCAGGCATTAATGGTCGAAGGTGTCGAATCGGTGCGCGGCATCCGCCGCAAACGCATCCAGGAAGACACATCGCAGTTCGGCCCCAACACGACCGCCATGGCCGACGTGCTGTTGCCCGAGCAGGTCCGCGAGCAAATCCGCCGTCACAATCCCAAACGCCTGATTGTCGTTCCCGACGGGGCGCTGCACCGGCTTCCGTTGGAAGCACTGGTGCTGAGCGAAACCCCGCAGCCGCGATACGTATTGGATGAGTTTCCGCCGATCTCCTACGCCCCCTCCGCAGGCGTGCTGGCCGCGTTGACGTCACATGCCCCGTCGCAACCGCGCGGAGGCAAGACCCTGCTCACGATCGGCGATCCCGCCTATCCGCAGCTGGACCAGTCGCAGGAAATATTGACCGCCGACAACGCTGCAAGCGGACATTTTCTCGGAATGCGCGGTCAGATCGACCGCCTGCCCAACACCGCGGCGGAAAGCCAGCGTGTCGCCGATCTATTCGATGGGGCGCGGGTCACGGCACTCCGCGGCGATCAAGCCACAGAGGCCAACGTCTTGGCGGCCTTGCCGGGACAACGTTTTCTGCACTTCGCCGCTCACGCCTTCGTCGACGAACAGCACGGGAATCTGTTGGGGGGAATCTTATTGACGCCGCCCGGCGATGCGTCCGAAGCGGAGAAATATGACGGCGTTTTGGCGCTAAACGAAATCTATACCTTGCCTCTGAACCAGTGCGAATTGGCCGTGCTGAGCGCTTGCGAAACCAACGTTGGTCCCAACGGAACCATGGAGGCCGGCTTCAGCCTGGCCCGCGCCTTTTTTAAGGCGGGGGTGCGGCGCGTGGTTGCCAGCCACTGGACGGTGGAAGACGAATCCACCTCGCAGCTCGTCGGCGACTTCTTCCAGGAAATGGCGGAAAGCGCAAAATCGGGCCAAGCGGTGGATTACGCCGATGCACTGCAAACGGCCCGCCGACGCGTCCGCAACAATCCGCGATGGTCACATCCCTTCTTTTGGGCGCCATTCGTGTTGATCGGCCCCGCTGTCGACGAACCGGCCGGCGCTGCACCACTGCCCGGCGACGGGTTGGGTGAATTCTCCCACAACTAACAACGCGCAACGGTAGGTTTACCCTAGGATTCGCTGGCGATCCATTCGGCCCTTGCAGTGAATAACCGCTGTGGTCGCTACGATCAGCCTCTATAACCACGGAATCGCACGGGGAGCGTTTGCCAGGACCCGTTCCGCAAGCCAAACTTCAATGGTCGGCCATAGACCAGACCAACTGCAGGTTGGCCGCCGATGCGGAAGACCTGAAAAACCATCGACCTTCTGATATGACCGCGGATCGACACCCCCCACGAGTAGCTCGTCATGACGACAGAAATCCTCCCAGCCACCGAGCAGGAACTTTGGTTCCTGGAAGGCTTGATCGACCAGCGCGATCGGGTGCAGCATATCCCGATCAATGCGGTGCCGTTTCGCATCGGTCGCTCGGCCGAATTGGGCCTGTGCCTCCCCTCCCCCGCGGTGTCCAAAGCGCATGCTGAAATCGTCGCTGCCGGCGATAAACTCTTTCTTCGTGATCTCGACAGCACAAACGGAACCTTCGTCAACGGCCATCGCGTTCAGGGGACCACCCCGATCGGCGAGGGCGACCTGATCCAATTCGCCACGATCGACTTCCGCGTCAAGAAACAAGCCGCCCGGGACTACAGCAGCACCGTTTCGGAATCGTCCTGCGATTTTAAGGGCATGCTGTCCCGCTTCCATAATCTGATGTCCAGCCGCGCCGTCGTGCCGGTCTTTCAACCGATCGTCACCTTTGCCGAACAGCGCGTGATCGGATACGAAATCCTCTCCCGCAGCCGGCTGGACGGATTGGAAACTCCTCGCGAGATGTTTCTGGTCGCCGAACGCCTGAACTTGGCGGCCGAATTGAGCACGATGCTCCGCTGGGAAGGGGTCCGGACCGGCAACCAGATCGACGAATCGACGAACTTGTTCGTCAACACGCATCCGTCCGAAAAACTGTGTACCGGTCTGCTAGAAAATCTTCGTGAGATTCGCGACCGGTTCCCTGCGCGGCCCTTGACGATCGAAATCCACGAAGCGGCCGTCACCGATCTCGATGAGATGCAGCAGTTCCGCGCGGTGCTGGAAGAATTAAACATCGGGCTGGCATACGACGATTTTGGCGCCGGGCAGGCCCGGCTTCTGGATTTGATCGAGGTTCCTCCCGATTACCTTAAGTTCGATATCAAACTCATCCGCGATATCCACCGACATCCCCAACAACAGCAGATGGTAGAATCGCTGGTGGGCATGGTCCGTGATTTCGGCATCGCCGCTCTCGCCGAGGGCATTGAATGCCGCGAAGAGGCCGAAGTCTGCCAACGGCTCGGATTTGATCTCGCTCAGGGGTATCTCTACGGCCGTCCCATGCTGGTCGACTCGATTCCGGTCGCATAGCGATTCCCGCGGATGTCGGGCATTGCCGCCCGCGATTGCCTTTGCGGCACGATTCTGTCATCGTGCAGGCGTGGGGAATGCTCCCCGCCGAGCCTTGCCCGTTGCCGCATACTGTGCCGTTTGATGACGTTCGACGTCGACATTCCCGATCTGCCCGCCGCCTTGCGCGACCTGATTGCGCAAATCCCACCGGGTCGCGTGACCACCTATGCCACGTTGGCCGAGGCGCTGGGTAGCGAAAATGCCACGCGATGGGTCGGCGGATTCGTGCTGGATCCGGCCGAAGCGGTGGATCTTCCGGTGCATCGCATCGTCCGCGCGGGGGGCAAACTCGGTCTGTATTTCACCGGCGACCCAGCCGAAAAACAGCAGCGGCTGCGAGCCGAAGGCATCGCCGTTGAAAATGATGCCGTCGAGTTGTCCCACTACTTCTTCGACGGATTCGAATCGACCAGGCCGCTATGCAAATTGCGGTCGTTTCAGGCCGACTGCACCAAGCGGCTGCGACTATTGCCGCCTCGCCACCGTCCGCAAACTGTCGGCGGGGTCGATGTCTCATACATCACCGAAGACCGGGCCGTCGCCGGATATGCCCTCGTCGACGCCCACACGCACCGCTTGCTCTGGTCCACGACGCTCACCATGACGGTCGAATTTCCCTACGTCCCCACATTCTTGGGTTTTCGTGAGCTGCCGCTGCTTTTGCGACTGATCCAAGAGGCCCGCCGGGAAGAGCAACTGGCCGATGTGATTTTTGTCGACGGCAACGGCGTGCTGCACAACCATCGCATGGGCATCGCCAGCATGCTGGGCGTCGTCGCCGACTTGCCGACGGTGGGGATCAGCAAAAAGCTGCTGTGCGGAACGGTCGATCTCGATGCCATGACCCATCGCGAAGCGCGCCCCGTCGTCGACGACGACGAGGTCTTGGGCATGGCCCTGAAGTCGCGGGCCACCTCCAAACCGATTTTTGTCTCACCCGGGCATCGCGTCGATTTTGACACGGCGTTGGGCGCCGCACAACAATTACTCGCCGGACATCGTCTCCCCGAACCGATCTATTGGGCCGACAAACTCAGCCGAGAAGAAGTCCGCCGCATTTCCGCCGCCGCACAATAACGTTCAGCAGCGAGGGTGCCACCGGCGGCTTGTCCGTCAGTCCGCACGGGAACCAAGACGCAATCACGTCGCTATGGCGCAGGCTCCTCTTTCTTTCGTGCCTTACCCGAGACGACTTCTTGCAGCGCCGTGCGAAGCTGTTCGCCGATTTGTGGTCCGCCGCCGACAAACAGCCGAGCGATCTTGCCCTCGCGATCGATGATCACCGTCTGCGGAATCGACGTGGCCGAATATTTGTCAGCGACCGCGCCGTCCTGGTCCAACACAACCTGTGGATCCAATTTGAGACGTTCCAATGTGGCGCGGATCCGCTGTGGATCTTCCTCCAAATTGACCGCGATCAACTGCACCTGCTGGTCTTCAAACTCACGGGCCACGCCGACGATGTGCGGCATGGACTGCATACACGGACCGCACCAAGTAGCCCAAAAATCCAGCACGACAATCTTCCCTTTATAGTCGTCGAGGTGAAAGTCGCCCCCTTCGAGCAACTTCAACGTGAAATCCGGTGCCGCTTGGCCCACCATCGCGGATTCCAAACCGGTCCCTTGGATGTCCGTGGCTGACAGATACTTCGGCTCCACCGCGTTTTGCAGCGTCCACTGATGGTAGGTCAATTTGGCAGCCGCCGCCTCGATCGCCGCACCAAATATGAGTTGGTCAATCACCCGGATCTCTACCTGGCATTTGCCCAAAACATCGCTCGTGCCTGAAAGCGTGGCACCTGCGACTTCGAGCGGTTCGAACGTCAGCCGGTTGGAGTCGCTGCGGAGCGCCTGCACCCGCATTGCAGCCGTGGGAGTCGGCGCCGGTTCATCTTCCGGCTTGGACTCGTCTTGCTCCAAATTATCACCGTGCAGCCAAATGATCCGCGACACGTTGGCGCGGGGAATCCGCTTGTTTTCCAGCCGGACTTCGACCGTCAGATACTCGTCGTCCATGCCGACCACCCGCCCTCGCAGGTAATCCCCCTTGATTGAGCGGATCAGGTGCGTGGGTGGGTTGTGCTTTTGCATCCGGGGCAAGGTCAATAGCCGCTCCCGCTTATCTTTGCTGAAACGAATCGTCGATTGTGCCTTGACGAATTCCACCGCCTTGACCTTCTCGTTCGGGACGAATTTTGCGTCGGTCATCCCCGAGTCGAAATAGACGCCCCGTTCGTCGATCTGTTTGACCGTTCCGGGAATCACGTCTCCGGTCCGGAGATGAATCGCCCGCCCGGCCGGGACCTGCGCCGAAGCCGATGACTCACCCGTCGAGAGCTTTTCGATCACATTTCCCCAGAACCCGCCGCGGCGTCGGATCACGCGGCCTCGCTGTTGCACTGGTTGTTGAGGCTCCGGCGGCGGCGGATCGCGATAGACGATCCGCCCCGCAACACCTATGCGGAGCGGGCTGCCCGAGGAAGCTTCCCGCGGATGAAACACCAGACAGCTTGCCTCCCCTTCTCCACGACCGTCGACGAGATGTCCCCGCAGTCGCAGCCCGTCAATCTCCAAGCGCCCTTCCCGTTCTTTGCCGGCGGGGGCAGGCGGATTCTTTTGCGTGCTCGCCAATGAATGCAAGTCAGCAACCGGAAAAACCACGTTCCCCACGATCCCCGGACACTTCATCGACAGCTTGCCATCCTCGATCTTCACGATCGACCCGCTCAGACGATTGTTGTCAGGAAAGATGGCATTGATCGCCCGCGGCTCCTCCGGGATCTCGGCGGGCATCGAGAAACTGACGACTTGATTCTCATCAATACGGACCGGCTTTTTGTCTTTGAGCACAATGAATTGCCGAGCTTCAGGATCATACGACTCCACGCCGCCGTTGAGGATCGTTCCGTCGGCGAGATGCGTGCGCGACGTCTCTCCCTGAACGTTGTGCGGGGCTTCACCGTTCCATTCCGTAATTCGGAGCCGTTCCAGCCGCAGATCACCCCGTTTGTTCATCAACCGCACCGCAGGGTAGGTGAATTTCCCCGCACCATTTCCCCGGGCGACTTCCAAATCTCCCAGCCGACGCCCGTCGGCCGTGTACACAAATATGCGGCTGTTCTTTTGGTCGAGGTACGCCTGCAAATGCAAGCGCCCGTCGTTGGGCTTTAACTTGAGCAGCGACGTTACGTCGACTTCGTCATCCGTCTCGCGCATCAACACCAAGTCCTGCTCCCAGACTTCGATGCGAAACGCCTGTTGAATGTTCTTGGGATTGTTGTCCACACCGAACGCGATCACGAAGTCGGCTTTTTCCTTCCAGGAGATCTCGAATTCGATGCCGGCTTGCGCGGGAATGCCCACGTCGCCGTGCAAAAAAGCGTCCTGGGCGTCGGTGACCAATTGTCCCCCTTCATCGGTCCACTTGGCGTTTTCGTCCGAATGATCCCAGCCCTGCAAGCCGCGCGGCCCCTGATAGACGACCTCCGCCCCCTTGCCCCAACTCAGAATCCGCCGGATATGACTCCGCTGAATTTTCAGCCGTCCGAAACGCTTGACGTCCAACACAATGTTGTCGGCCGTCAGACTGACCAGATTGCCGAACAATTGGTCGCCGCCAGACAGTTCGACGCAATAATCGCCGGTCGGCTGCGGACGTTCTTGGCCGACGGGGAAATGCACCGTCACCACGCGACCCACGGGAAACGCCAACGGCCCGGTGAAATCCGGGGAATACCAATTGATGACATCCGGCGTCGCCGAGTCACCCAGGCGCCCGGTGATAAAATCGCCGCTGGCCAACCGCAAAATCGCTTCGTCACCCGGCGGACTCTCTTCGGCGCAAAGCTGCCCCCATCCGCCTGACACACAGGCCCCACAGATCATCAACAGCAATACAGCGCTTTTACAACTCATGGTTCACCGCTCGTAAATCGGCAGAAATCGATAGTTCAACGCCAACGCCAACAGGTTCATCGACGTCGTCAGCGACGGTCCGAATTGCCCCTGAAAACTGCCGTTGTCTTGCTGAACGGTTTTGAGCCGTCGAATGAGCATCTTGTTCCACTTCTCCCATGCTTCGACGTCTCCTTGAAACAGGGCCTGCGCCTGATAGTAGCGGGCATATTCCGGCCAACTGCCGGTTTCACTTTCCAGCCGGGCGGTCAGATATTTGACCGTCGCCTTATATTTGTCGAGGTCCTTGCGATGCGCGACGGCATAGATCAACGTGGCGATCGAACTCCGCGCCAGCGAATCGCCGAAGCCCCCCAACCCCGAATAGCCGACTTCGCCCGAGCCGGACGTCATGCTGGCGTAGTAGTTCACCGCCTTGTCGATGCATTCATCCGGGACTTCGATCCCGGCGTTGCGCGCCGCCAGCAAGCCGACCATTACCGAGCCGCTCACCGACGTGTCCGCGTCCGTGGAATTAGGCGAATACCGCCAGGCATTGAGCGGGTTTTTGTTTTGCGAAGTAATGGCCGCGCGGACGGCCAGTTCCAACGATTCCCCGATCGACCGGGCCTTTTGCTTTTCACCGGGCGGCCAAAGGTTCCGTTCGTCGACCGCGCCATACGCCTCCGACAGCGCCAACATGGCGAACCCATGGTGGTACATACTGTTGCCAAAGTACCCGGTGCTGGCGTCCTGATTGGAAATAATGTTCCGCAAACAGCGGCGAATGTTGTTGCTATACTGACCGTAATTCGGATCTTCGCCCGAAGCAAGAAACACCATCAACCCCAGCCCCGTTACGCCCGGACCGGTTTGGCCGTCGGCCCAGGAACCGTCGGCTTGTTGCGACGACGCCAAAAACTGCATGCCGCGGTCGTACATCTCGCGCACGTCACGGGGAACCACGTCGCCGTGACGGATGCTGGGAATTTGCGCCTGCGCCGTCGCGGGCAGTTGGCCCCATATCAGACCGCACACGACCGCCGCAACTGCGCATCGCAGCGGGCATCGCTTTATCCTCTTGGGCATCGTTTTATGCATACTCATTCGATGTATCCTTCACGCTTGAGGATTTGCCCCATACTTTTGCCCCGCATCAACTGTTGGTCGAGCACCTTCAATTGCACGTCGTCGAATAACGAGTTGAGGCTTGCACTGGGAATCCGCGATGCGTAGTACCACACGACAAATTGATCGTACTGCCCGAACCTCAGCGGCGGCGGGCCGGCTTCCTGAATCAACTTGATAAAGGGGCGGCGCTGCTCGTCGGTCAGCGGCATGCGTTGCTCCAACGAGCTGACGACAGCACCGACCTGGGCTTCAAACCGAAACTGCCGCCGCGCCAATTCAGCGCGATCAAACTTTGCCCGCTGCTTGTCGTCCAGCGTACCGCGGATCGTCTTGTGAAACAGCGAATCGCAGTCAAACAGTCCCGAATTTACTTTCTGCTGAAGCGGTTGAACTTCCTGCCACAGATTTCCAAACGCGTTGGGGTTGTTGCGCTCGTTCATGAACTTGGCCCGCACATTTTCCATGTCGTCGTAAAACCGCTTGATATCCCCCGCGGCGGCCAACCACAGCTTTTGCTTTTGATCTTTGTCGAGGTCGCACACGCGATCGACTTCGTTCATCCGCATCGCCAATTGCGAATCGATCCGCTTGCGGCCCTCGCGGGCGTTGCGGCTGCCGTTGAACACCCATTGATCGAACTGGTTGACATCGACTTGAAACCGATTCGCCGCGACCGGCGGCGGGGCGTCGCCGTTGACCAACCCATCGTCGTCCTGGGCACTCACGACAGACGACATCACCACCAGCAAACCCAACAACACCGCCCACGCGGCCCAGCGGAAATCGCGTTTTGTCGATGTCCGATTTGTCGAGATGCTGGTCTTCACCGGTACGAGACTTCAGAATCAAATCGAGATAAAATTGAACCTGGTTACGCCACATGACGCGCGCGGGGGAAACCCGCGCGTAGCAATCAGTCGATATAGTTTTCTTTTTTGAGTCGCGGCGCCATCCGTTTGCCGACGGCGATGCGCTTGTCGACAACCTGCATTTGCGCGTCGTCCAATATCAGTTCGAACGTGGCCCGCGGAACCTGCGCCGCGTAATACCACACGAGATAGTAGTCGTACTTGCCTGTTTTTAGCGGCGGCTTCCAAGCGGCCGTGATGCATGAGATGAGTTGTTCGCGTTGAAAATCGTTAAGCGGCGCCCGCCTTTCCAAGTCGGCGACGGCCGACTCGACCTGTGCCTGAAATTTGGCCCGTGCCCGCGACGTCGTCCAATCCCCAAGCGTCGCGTTTTGTTCCGCCGAAAGAGTTCGTCCCAATGATTTCGCAAACAGCGACTCTTCACTGAACAATCCTCGCTCGAACCGGCGGCGCAGGACTGCCGCCTCGCGCATTACGTTCAATTTTTCCGCACGGTCGTCACCGACCGCTCCATACTCCTCCCTGAGGTCTTCTAGCTGATCGAAAAACCGCGTGATGTCCCCCGTCCCAGCGAGCGTCAACTTTTGTTGTTGTTCTTCGCTCAACTCACAAGCGACGTCGATTTCGTCGACGCGCCGCTGCAATTGTTTCTTGAGGTCTTCGCGATTGCTCTCCAGATCGAACGTGTTACGAAAGACTTGAATGTTGATCTGATCCTGATTCGCCAGCCGATTCACCGGTCCCACCCGGACCACGCGAATCCTCTCGCCGTTTTGCTGGATCACCTGCACGCGTTGTATGACGCCCCCGTTCACGATGATTTGTCGCGCTTCCACGGCCGGCAAGTTTTCGTCGACCGGAAAATCATCATCCTGGGCGTGCCCGACGGCAGCCAACACATGGCACGCTATCAGTAACAACACTCCCACCGCCGCCCCGCGAAACCGGCGCCGGTCGCAATCGCGACTCAATAATCCGCCGGCTGTTGCGGCCACGGTCTTCACCGGTCTCACTCCTCATCGGTCTCGAACCAGTTTCAAAACCCGGCTGCGCCTGTTCGTGAATCTGCGGTAAAAGTTTGGGGATGACGCGTCAGAGGGTTTTGAAACCAATTGAATTGGGCACTACCTTGCGAATGCTTCCGCTTGCCCTGGTTGCGGCTGTGGTTCGGCCGCCGGCTCCTCGCCAGGCAAATCAAAATCATCCGCCAATTGGGCGTTGCCCCCCATGCCAAACGCTCCGTGCCGTTGCGGCCCCAGTTTGCGCAACGTCGGCCAGATTTTTTTCTGGTAATCGTCCAAGATCTCCATCAGAGGTCCGCTGGAAACTTGCGGCACATATTCGTGATTCTGCAACAAAATCTCCACGGTCATCCCGTATTGGTCGCGCCAGTCGTCCAACAACGTCTGAAAAAGTTCTTGGCGCTGCTCGGCGGTCAGACACAACTTCTCGTCGATGCGGGCCACAAATAGTTGCACCGTCGATCGCCGAAAATGTTCGTCCCGCTTCGCCAATTCCACCGCGTATCGTGTCACTTGCTTGCTCTGCAAGTGCTCTCGAACGATCTTGCCAACTTCAGCGACGACCAACGATCGGACATCCCCGGTCAGAGCTTGTCCCCCGACGACCGGAGCGGCACGGCGGGCACGGCGCCGATTGTTGCGGCCAAAATGTTTCATCACGCTGTCAATCGATCCGACCGCCGCTGCGGCCACCTCTTCCGTCTGTTTGGGCGTCAGCTCGCACACGCGCCTCACATAGGCCAATTCGACTTTGAACAGCTTCGTGATCTGTTCGCGAGCCTGCTCCCGCGGCATCGCAATGCCGTTGTCCAACATGATCACGTCCGCATTGACCAACTTGACTCGCGGCCCCGCAGCGGCGGCGGCCGCTTTCTTCCGAGCGTCGAGTTCGCGGAATTTCCGCACAGCAGCCGCCTGTTTGGCCTTCAGAACCTTATTATTGGGGGCTTCGTCGTCGCCGCGCGCGGCGATGACGCTACTTATGAGAAACAGCAAAACTACGAGGACCTTTCCTCGCTCGAAACGTCGCATCGCCGTATTCCTTCCCGCTTATCGACTCGGCCGCTCGAGTTGATTGAAGTACTCATCCAGACCGGCGCGGAATTCCTCGGGCAGGCTTGAGGTGGTTTCTCCCACCGCCTGCTGCGCACCGTGGTCCTCGCGGACTTCCTTCTCATTCACGCCCGGGCCGATCAGCGCGATCGCCGCGTCCTGCGTGTCGCCCCCACCGCCGCCGCCGGGATTCGATCCGCCCCCGCCGCCGCTGCCCGGCTTAATCCGCTTCGACGCCAGCAGCAGTTCGATTACTTCCGTCTCGGCCGCAATCGCCGGCGCGCCGGTGTCCGGCGTCCCCAGAATGTCCGCCGCCTCCTGCATGACCTCCGCGACTTTCTGCATGAGGGCGATTTCTTTGGGGAACAGCTCTTCGCCGTCTTTGAGTTCGCGAATCCGCCGCTCGATGTCCTCGATATCGGCTTTAAGTCCCTTTTGCGTGTTGGCCAACTTGTGGGCTTCGTCTTTGAACTCGTCCTTCTCCAAGGCTCCCTTGGCCTGTTCTGCCACACGGGTCTCCTCGCGCAAGTTCACCTCCGCTTCAAGGACTTGCAGCACCGCCAGAATGATCGACGGCGGCAAACTTCCCTTTGACTTGCAGCCTGGGCACTGCCCTTTGCAAGCGGGGTCGACCAGATCCTCGGCCCAGCGATCCAGTGAGTCGGACCAATACTCGGCCTGGGCGATCGACAGCCCATGTTCTTGCGGGATGTCCTCGCTCAGTTGCCGCAGGTTGCCAACGACGTCCTGTTCCTTCATGTCGTCCAGCGTGGCTTTGAATTTCATCATCCGCCGTCGCTCGAAATAGGCCTGCATGTCGTCCATGATTACCGACACGTTTTGGCTGCTGGCATCCTCGCGGCCGGCCAGTTCGTCAAACACATCGCGGCTCGGTTTTTCGATCCGCGACGTGGCGACGCCAAACGCCCCGTCGATTTCATCGCCGATCTTGCCGGCAATCTTGTACTGCTCACGCGAAGCAGCCTTGAGCCGTTTGACCAGCGTGCTCCCTTCGAGATTGGCTAAAATGTTATTCAACTCGTCGGCGATCCGGTCGAATTCGGCCAGCAGATTCTCCTGCTCGACGATCGCATCGTCCATCTTCTTCTTCGCCGGGCACTTTCCACCCTCGCCGCCGCTGCTGTCCATCAAGGTGGTCACGGGCAACCGCAACGTCGGCGTGCTGGGCGATTTGGGTTCCTGCGGCTCGTCCGGTTTTTTGTTCTTTTCAGACGGCTGTTGCGACGACTCGACGTCGGCGATCTTCGGCACCGACGGCGGCTTCGCCTTCTTATCCTCTTCTTTGACGGGCGCCGATTGGCCCGATTTGATCGAGCGGACATTCCCCACGGTCGGCCCTTGATTGGCGGGCGGTTGCGCCGACGCCAGCTTTTCCGCTTCGGCCGCCTCTTTCAGCAAGTCCGCCACCGAGGGCATGCGATTGGCGGAAATGTCCTGCAGAATCTGCAGCATCTCCGCCCACTTCTCCAGATGCCCCACGCCGAATTCGGGATTCCGCGACGCTTGCCGAATCAGTTCCGTGCCCCCTTCGGTCAAACTCGTCAGCCGTCGCCCATTGGCCCGTTCGGCCGCGGCTTGCCGCTCGATCCGTTCCCGCGCTTCCGGTTTGTCGAGTTCCTCCGCAGAAAGCTCCCGCAGCTCTTTATTCACACCGTACAACTGCAACTCGCGATCCCGAACTTCCAACGCCTGGCGATGCCAACGGCTGAGTTGATCAGTCATCCAAATCGCGTGTTGTTCGGCGTTGAGCACATACAGGATGTATTCGGGCGAATACACCCGTTCGCGGCCGGGGAAATAGTCCTCGACGAAAATGCGGACCGCGATCGGCTGCGGTTCGATTCCCTGCGACTGTGCGGAAAACGTACCGGTGATATCCAGGGCCGTCTGTTCGCTGCCGCCGGCGGCCAGGATCCGCTCGCCCTCCGCCCGCTTATCGACCAGCGTCTCGTCCAGTCCTTCCCACTCCATGCCGATCCGCCGCACGCCGTAATCGTCGCGTCCGCGGACGGTGAAAGTCAATTGCTCGGAATCCAGGACAACCTTCTTCCGCGGCATGTTTTCGCAGGCGACCGACGGTGGTTCGTCGTCGTGGGCTTTGACCGTCAATTGAAACGGTTCCTTGCCCGCCAGTCCGAATTCGTCGCGCCACTCGATCATCACATCCTGAGATTCATCGACGGCCACCGGAATGCCGGTGATCTTGGCACCCGACGGCGTGACCGGTTGACCGTTGACCAAAGCGGACGACAAGTTGCGGCCGACCTCCACGGCAAACGTGGCCCGGCTGCCTTTGACCAGCGACACCGAACCGCCCCGCACGTCACGCTCGAGTGATTGACTTTGCTGCAAATACTCCGGCAACCGCACCGTGGCCACGATCGACGTCAATTCCGGACGAAGCGTTGGCCGCAGTTGCACGTCTTGCCGTGAATCGCCGATGCGGACGCTCATGTGTCCGTCGTGGATTTGCGGCGGAATTTCAAATTCATAGGCACCGTCGACCAGGCTCGCCTCAATGGCCCGCTGACTACCGACTTGGACTTCACCGGTGAGGGGCTGCCACATCGAATCGCTCTCCAGCGCCACGCGCATCTGATGCGGTTCGCCGTGTGCAATCACCATCTCCGCCGGCAAACTTTCCACGGCGGCGAACGTGTACCGCGGCGTGTTGTTCCAGGGCGTGAGCAGCCGCGCCCAGGCGTTGCTGGCGGCCGCCGGCACGAACACCGACAGTCCCGCCGCCACGGCCACGGCGGAAATTGCCAAGCCGCTCCACAAGCGATGCCGCGTCGCGGGCGTCGCCGTTTTGAAATCTTTCGTCCGCGCGTCCTCGGCGACCTGTTCGATGGCCGCTTCACAGAGCGCCAGCGAACGCGCCTGTTCTGACTCGCTCCGCACCAGTTCGATGATCCCCAACAGGTGATCGCCGAGCAGCATCTTTTTGCCCAGCAACCGCGCCAATTGATCGGGGCGCCGCTGGCTCCAAATCCAGCGATGCAAATACCAGGGCACGATCAAACAGGCACCGGCGGCAGCGAAGAAGACACCCAACCGCAGCGCCCGCGGCGTATCCCAGATACGGTCCAGCGCAAAGACGCACAGGAATCCGACGATCACGGCGAACACGGCCACGCAGGCCGCTTCGATCATTTTGATCGTCCACACCCGACGACGAAAGTCGTCCAACTGCGAATTGAGCGTGGGCGGCAGTTGCAAGTGGTGCAGCGATTTGGAAACGGTGCTCATGGTCGCATTCCTTGAGAGCGTGAGGAAGAGGTGTCTGACCTTAAAACGAGCTTTAAAACCCGGCAGCGTTTCTTCGCACACTTGGCGTGCCCCTGCATGCGCGACGCTTCCGCGGGTTTTTCAATGTTTTGCCTATCTATCATATCAGTCCCACCACCTTTCGGCCTACCCAAAAAACCCCCAACAGGGCGACCAGGCACGCCGCCGGAATCGGATGACTCCACAACTGTACACGCCGGATCGAAGCAGGCGGATCAGGCAAAGCGGCGAGGGAATTCACGATTTCGTCGGTATTGTCGGGGGCAATGACTTTGCCGCGGGTCACGCGGGCCAATTCGTCGAGGACCTCCGGCCGCGCCGGCTTGCCCGCGCGTTCGATCGCCACACCCTGTACGAAGAACGACGTCTCCAACGTCGCACCGGTCTGTTTACAACTGAGCACGACTTCGTGCTTGCCCGGCTCCGCGGTCGTGAACCGGCCGGCAAACGCGCCCCATTCGTCGCCTGATGAAATAAACCGCACCGTTTCCATCTTGCCGGAGGGCGCTTTAATGCGGGCGACGACATCCCCCTTGGTCAACGGTTCTCCGCTGCGCTCCATCACGTTGGCGTTGAACATCACCGTCTGGTCAATCTGCGGCTGGTCGGGCGAGAAATACATCCGCATCGACTCGCCCTTGGCCATGTTGCGTTGATAAGCCATCCACCGCACGACCTGACCCCAGAAACGATAGTGATATTTGTCCTCAACTCCTTTGCGCCAACGCCAAGCGCCGTCGGTCCCCATGAACAACACCTTGCCGGCCCCGTAAGTCCGCGTCACCAACAGCGGGACGCGGCCGTATGTGTTGGTCTCGCTTTCGTGCACGCTGAGCACCTCGGTGCCCGCCCGCGCCCGCAGCACCGGGGCATGCCATTGAAAACCGGGCAGCCCGCTCCAGACGTCGATGTTATCTTCCCGCGTATCGGCCAGCTTGGTCAGCAAACTCCGCCGGCCCAGTTCTGTCAGTTCAAAATGGCTCGGCGTTCGCGAACCCCAACCCCCCGGCTGCGTTTCGTCCAGCACCACGGGATAGAGCGCGTCCAACTCCGTATCCAACAGCGAAAACTGCCGCCCGTAGAAGCCGGGCATGAACACCAATCCGCTGGCTTGATGCTCGACCAGGCCTTTGAGCAATCGGCACTCTTCAACGGTGAGCTGTCCCTCTTCGACACCGACGTCCCCCAAAAACACGACGTCGTATTCCGACAACTCATCGAGTCCTTGCGGGAATTGTTTGATGTAGTCCCGATTGCCGCCGCCGACTTTGCTCAAGCCGGGATGAAATAGCAAGCAGGAGACTTCCACCCCCGGATCGCGGGAGAGCGCGTTGCGCAGATAGCGGTATTCCCACCGTGGAAACGACTCGACGACCAGCACCCGCAGCTTCTCCTCGCGGATCGAGATCGGTGCGGACAATTCGTTGTTGTCCGTAAGTGATTCATCCTGGTGCGTGGGCACGGCAACCGTCAGTTGGTAGTCGCCGATTTCTTCGGGCTTCCAGAGGATCCACTCGTTTGTACGGCCCATCGCCTTGACGTTGATTTCCTTGGACAGTTCTTCGCCCTTCGACGTCCGCAGCGTCACCGTCGCCACGTGATCGCGCGGCAACGAACTATTGATCGAAAACGGCACGCGCACCGACTTGCCCGACACGCCGAACGTGGGGGCATCCAGGCTCAGCAGTTCGACATCCGGCAGCGGGATCGAACTCCCCACGGGAATCGCGAAAATCGGAATGTCTTTTAATCGCATCCGCGTCGCCGCTTCGACCGGCGGCGGCCCTTCGTTCCAATCTCCGTCTGAGGCGAAGACCACCCCCAACAGATTGTACTGCTTCTCCAACATGTCCGCCAGCGGTTGATACAAGTTGCTCCCTGGACTGTCGGCCGAGGAGAACGGCTGCAAAATCACTTCAATCCGCTCGCTCAACTCGTGCCACGCCGCCGACTCCGTTAGCGGGGCAATCGCTTCGCGGCGGGTGGTCAAGGTCTGCCCCGATTGCAGCCCCGTCTTGACGTCCCGCGTGTCCATACTCCGCGAGGCGTCCCATAGGACCGCCACGACCGGCTTTTCGTTCGGTTGAAACTCCTCAACATATTCCGGCTGATTGAACAACACCGCTGCGAAGATCACCAACAACAGCCGCAGCAATTCCAGCAAGCCGAACGACCGTTGGTAGCCGCTTCGCCGCCATGCGGCGAAACAATACGCCGCCGTCACCAGAATCACCACGATGGAGATTCCCAGCGACCAACCGGTCCATTGAAAGGTCAGGGTGCGGGTGGTGTTCATGCGGCGGCCCCTCCGTGCGTCTTCGTCGGACGGATCTTCGGCAGGCACAGTGCCGCTTCGACGACCATCGAAATCATCATGATCGCCAAGAACAGCCGCCAGATTTCCTCGATCAACGAATCGATTGTTCCCGCTTGGTCGTCGACGCGAGAGAAATCAAGACCGTTAAACAGCCCGGCCACCCGCTCGTCTGCCAACAGGCGGGCTTGCTCTTCTTCCGCCGAGCGATTGACGGCCAATAGCCGCTCGCCGCTCGTGTACACTCCGCGGTGAAACGAGTATTCAGTCGACAGCCCCTCTTCGTCGCCAGTCAGCCGCTCCCAAGTCGTCGCCAACTCACGCGGCGGCTCACCCGCCACCAGTTGTCGCGTGTTCCCCAATGCCTCCGCTCCCGCTATCAATGCCCGCTGAATCGCGACGTACAACACAATGCCGTTGGTCGCCAGCGATGATTTGGTGGGCGCGGCCGTCGTTGCGCAGAAGTAGACGCCGCCATGATCGGTCGTCACCCGCGCCAATAGCGGCGTTCCGCCGGGCATTTCCGCCAACGGAATAAATTCCCCGGAGAGGTCGCAATATTCGCGAACCTGCAGTTCCCCCACCGGCAGCGAGGTCCCGCTGAGCGTGTGCTGCAACAAATCCTGATCGCCGCGCCAAGTTTCGATTCCGATCTCCTTGTCCGGCTTCTGCCACGACTGCCAGGAGACACCCATGAACTCCCGATTGCCGGGGTTTTCAGGGGGAAAGAATACAATTCGCCCGCCGCGGTCTACCAAGGCCGTTAATTGTTGCGCTGCCGTACCCGCGGGGAGCGGTGCATGCCACAAGACGAGCGCCACGTTGTCCCAATCCACGATGGAGAGTTGATCGTCGGAGACGATCTCAGCCACGTTATTCGCCAGCGGATCCGGGGAGATCGAAGACGCCAATTCGAGCGGCCGGATGGCGTCGGCATTATCCGAAACGACAACCGTCCGTCGCTGGGGCGGCTCGTCGAAGGCGAAATAGAAGTCATTGTCGGCCGGATTGGCATCCGCCGGAATCGACACACGCCCCCAACCTCGCTTTTGATTCTCCGACAGCGCAATCCGATAGTCTTTCAATTCATATTCCGCACCGGCAATCTCGACGTTGATCTCCGAACGGGCACCGTCGATCTCAAACTGGACGGGAACTTCCAGCGGCTCTTCGATCTCCCCCTCCCGCGACAGATGCAGCGAGACCAATAACTCGACCCCTTCGCTTGTCTGCTGCCGCCGCACGTTGGTCACGCGGACCGTCACGTTCCGCGGCGCCGCACGGGGATAGGCCAACAGGTGGAATCGCACCCCTTGCTCGAATTCCAGAAAACTGTCCCGCAGTGCCTGCCAGCGGCTGCTGTCCGCGTTCCAGTCGTTCTCACGCAGGTCGGAGCAAATCCAGATCTCCGTCCGTCCCGATTGATTCGCCGCGATGTATTCCCGCGCCGCCTGCAACATCGCCGGCAAATCGGCCGACATGCTCGTCGGTTCTGTTTCCGGCAACTTCAACAAGTCGTCGGGCGAAGTTAATTCCCGCGGCGTGTTCTTGGTGCTTTCGATGAGCACATACCGCGTCGATCCCAGCGTCTCAAGCACTTTGGCGAGTTGCTGCCGGCCGGTGT
>CALFYU010000419.1 GCA_937952455.1 uncultured Planctomycetaceae bacterium | reverse complement strand
TCCGGCGGTACGCTCTCGCCGACTTCTTTGCTGAGCCAGTCCGGCATCTTTTCGCTCAATCCGCCGGCAGGCGTTTCCGGCGGCGCCGCATTCGCTGTCGACGACGCGGCGGACGGCTGTTCACTCGGCTCGGCCTGGGGGGGTGCCGGCGGCGGTTCGGATTTCGGGAAAATGCCCGCGAATTCCCCAGCGGCCGTCCATTGACGATGCGTGGCGTGGCGGATCTTGTCCGAACGCTTGATCCGCCCCATCGAGGCCAGACTGTGCACACGCGACCACGGCAGCGGGCCGTGCACCTGTCCGGACAAATCACAGTACCAGACGTCGTCCTCGGGCCCAACGTCGTCGTCCGGTTCGATCGGCAATTCTGGCTTGGGCGCGGGCGCGTCGTACATCACCGTGTCGACATTCAGTTCAAAGTCGTCACCATCGTCGTCTGCAACTGGTGCCGTCGCCGGCCTCGGCTCCGATTCGTCCACGGGCGGCGGCGCGTTACCGAGGGTGACAAGTACAGCCTGCCATTCACCCAAGCTACTGTTGCGCACTTCGGTCGTTTCTGGAATTTCTTCCCCGTCGAGAAACTCCGCAAGCTGCACGCGCGTCACCGGCCCGTGCACGCCGCTGCCGTCCTTGGGATTGAAGAACCACTTCAAATCATCGACGCTGGCCCAGCGTCCGATGGTGCGGCATCGCACTTGATGATGGGGTGCGAGTTCTCCGTGATGCAGCAGGTCCACCAAGTGAGCCAAGGGATGCGGCCCCTGCACGCCGCGTCCGTCTTGCCGATTGAAAAACCAATTCTCCGACATCATGAATTCCATCCCCGATGGCCGGTCGCCATTCGTCGAAGAGCGTCTTGAAGCGGTGGAACGCGCCGAACGATTTTGCGGCGCGCCGAGCGGCCCGGATCTACGTTTATTGAAACGTGATTCCCCTTCGGTTTTCAAGCCCATCGTTCCGAGTCGGGCGGGGAATGGCCGTTTATGAATCTTCACAATTCGAGCTTTGACTTTGCCGAACCGCCTCAGCGTCTGTACGAAAATTGTGTACTGGATATAGGGTCTGGCACGAATACTGGGCCTTTCGCACACCGGATCGGTGCAACTTGCATGAAACCCGTTGGATACGACGATTCGCCTGGATCGATCGCCCCCTGTTGGTCCTTGCAATCACTTCCAACAGAAGTACAATCAACGTATGCCGTTTTGTCCATGAGTTAACGCGAAATCCGGTCAAGACGGCGTGAGGAAAACGACGGAAACGGGCAGCATCGCGTTTCCGCAACGCTGGAATGACACCAAGGCGTTCCCATCAGCGATCGGCCGTTTGTTGCTCTCCAACCCCGGTCGCGCGATTCTTTCGACAGAGGTAGCGGGTAATGCGCAAAACGACGTTACGACTCTCAGCGGCTTCTCTGGTCTTGCTCACCGCAACTCTCACCTCAGCGCAGGCGGCGGACGAAAAACCGGCCGACAAAGACAAGGATCAGGCCGCGGAGCAGGTCAGCTTTTACAAGCAGATTCGACCGATCTTCCAAGCCAACTGCCACGGCTGCCATCAACCGGCCAAAGCGGGCGGTGGCTACGATATGACGTCTTTCGAAAAGCTGCTGGGGGGCGGCGAGTCCGAGATGCCGGCGATCGTCGCGAAGAATCCCGACGAGAGTTACTTGCTGGAGTTAATCACGCCGGTCGACGGCGAAGCACAAATGCCCCGCGGTCGCAAGCCGCTCTCCGATATCGAAATCGAACTGATCCGGCAATGGATCGTCCAAGGCGGCGTGAATGACACTCCTGAGTCGGCCAAACGGCATTATGACATGGAACACCCGCCGGTTTATACGCTGCCGCCGGTCGTGACCTCTCTTGATTTCTCTCCCGACGGAACCCTGCTCGCCGTCGCCGGATATCACGAAGTCCTGCTGCACAAAGCGGACGGCTCGGGATTAGTGGCGCGGCTGGTCGGGATGTCCGAGCGCATCGAGTCGGTGCGGTTCTCGCCCGACGGAAAACGATTGGCCGTCACCGGCGGTTTGCCCGCTCGGATGGGCGAAGTCCAAGTCTGGGACGTCGCCGAGCACAAATTGACCCTTTCCGTGCCCGTGACCTACGACACCGTCTACGGCGCGAGTTGGTCTCCCGACGGGAAACTGATCGCCTTCGGCTGCGCCGACAATACCGTGCGGGCCATCGATTCAACGTCCGGCGAACAGGTGCTCTACCAAGGTTCGCACAGCGATTGGGTGTTGGATACCGTCTTTTCGGTGGACGGTTCGCACTTGGTCTCCGTAGGCCGTGACCGGACCGCCAAATTGACCGAGGTTGGCACGCAGCGATTCATTGATAACATCACGTCGATCACACCTGGGGCGCTGAAGGGGGGCATCGCGGCGATCACACGGCATCCGACGTCAGACGTGATCTTTGTGGGTGGCGCCGATGGCGAACCCAAGTTGTATCGCATCTTCCGTGAATCCAAACGGGTGATCGGCGACGACGCCAACTTGATTCGCAACTTTCCCCCGCTGAAAGGCCGCGTGTTCGGCGTCGCCATCAGCAAAGACGGCAGCCACGTCGCCGCCGTCAGCAGTGACAACACCTCCGGCGAGGTGTTGGTCGCCAAATACGAATTTGACGCCGAAATGCCCGAAGAAATCAAAAAGATTTCCATGAAACGCTCCCGCAATCGCTCTGCGGAAGAAAAGAAACAACTCAAGGACTACCGCACGCAGGGCGTGCAGGCCGTTGCCCAGACGGCCGTCGAAGGAACCGGACTGTATGCCGTCAGCTTCCACCCCGACGGCAAAACGATCGCCGTCTCCGGCAGCGATGGCAAAATTCGACTGTATGCGGCCGAAACTGCCGAGTTGCTCAATGAGTTTCTCTCCGTGCCGACCAGCGACGAAGTCGCGAAACGTTCGGCCGAAGAGTTGCAGCCGCCGCAAGCTGCCGAAGAGTTGCCCACCGAGTCGCTGCCCGAGGGACAAAAACTGGCGGCGCTCGAAGTCCAGCCGCAGGAGATCACACTCGACCGCCGCTACGATTCGGTGCAGTTTCTCGTGACAGCCGTTCTGGAATCGGGTGACCGGGTCGATGCGACCCGCTTGGTCCAAGTCGCCGCCAGCGAGCCGATTGCCACGATTTCGCCGCGAGGGCTATTGCGGGGTCAAACCAACGGCACTACGGAACTTACTTTCAGCATGGGCGATCAGGCTGCTAAAGCCATCGTGCATGTCACAGGGATCGTCGACGACTTCCCCGTCGACATGAAGCGGGACGTACTCCCTACCCTCACCAAGCTGGGCTGCAATGCCGGCACGTGCCACGGCGCCAACAACGGCAAGGCCGGTTTCAAATTGTCGCTCCGCGGGAACGATCCCGAATTCGACCTGCGGGCCTTCACCGACGACTTGGCGTCGCGGCGGGTCAATCGCGCTTCGCCGGACCACAGTTTGATGTTGCTCAAAGCGGCGGCTGCAGTCCCGCACGGCGGAGGTCAACTAGCCCGGCCCGGTACGCCGTATTACGAAATCCTTCGAAAATGGATATCCGACGGGGCGACGTTGGACCCGTCATCTTCCAAAGTGACCTCGATCGACGTCACACCCAAGAACCCGATCGTGCAAATGCCCGGCGCGAAGCAACAGATGCGCGTCGTGGCGACCTATGCCGACGGCACCTCGCGCGACGTCACCGCCGAAGCGTTCGTCGAAGTCGGCGACATTGAAGTCGCTTCGACCGACGGCAGCGGACTGGTCACCGTGCTCCGCCGCGGGGAAACTCCAATCCTCACGCGGTATCACGGCGCCTATGCCGCCACCACGATGACCGTCATGGGGGACCGCAGCGGTTTTGTCTGGCAAGATCCGCCGGTGAACAATTACATCGACGAGATGATCATCGCCAAGCTGAAGCGAACCAAGACCTTGCAATCGGACCTGTGCACCGACGCGGAATTCATCCGCCGCATTCATCTGGACCTGACCGGACTGCCGCCGACCGTGGAACAAGTCCGCGACTTCCTGGCCGATAGCCGCGATACGCGGGTGAAGCGCGACGAAGTCATCGACCGTTTGGTCGGCAGCGAAGAATACATTGACCATTGGACGAACAAATGGGCCGACTTGCTGCAGGTCAATCGCAAGTTCTTGGGGGCCGACGGCGCCAAGGCATTCCATGATTGGATTCGTATGCAGGTGGCCGACAACACGCCGTATGACCGGTTTGTGCACGGCATTTTGACTGCCAGCGGTTCCAACAAGGAGAATCCGCCCGCGTCGTATTACAAGATTCTGCGGACGCCCGAAGAGACGATGGAGAATACGACGCACCTGTTCCTGGGCATTCGCTTCAACTGCAACAAATGCCACGACCATCCGTTTGAACGCTGGATTCAGGACCAATACTACGAGACGGCTGCCTTCTTTGCCCAAGTCGGTTTGAAAAAAGACCCCGCCTCAGGCGACCAAAAGACCGAAGGCACCGCCGTCGAAGGCGCCAAACCACTTTATGAGATCGTTTATGACCTGGACGAGGGCGAAGTCACACATGTCCGCACCGGGGCCGTCGCGCCGCCAACATTTCCGTTCCCCGCCGCTCACCACACCGACGACTCGGCCACCCGCCGCGAAGAATTGGCCGCCTGGATCACCTCCGCCGATAATCCTTATTTTGCCCGCAGCTACGTGAACCGTATGTGGGCCTATTTGCTGGGCACCGGCTTTATCGAACCGATCGACGACATCCGCGCGGGCAATCCAGCCACCAATCCCGAACTGCTCGACCGTTTGACCAAGGACTTCATCGATAGCGGGTTTAACGTGCGACAACTGGTTCGGCTGATCTGCAAATCACGGGCCTATCAATTGTCGATCAACACAAACCGCTGGAATGAAGACGACAACATCAACTATTCGCACGCCATCGCCCGGCGACTGCCGGCCGAGGTGCTTTATGACGCGCTGCACCGCGTGACCGGGTCGATGTCGAACTTCCCCGACCTACCCCCAGGCACACGCGCCTCTCAGTTGCCCGACGCCGGCGTGAAGGAGCCGAGCGGATTCTTGGCCCAATTCGGTCGTCCGCCGCGTGAAAGCGCCTGTGAGTGCGAACGTTCCAGCGGGGTGCAATTCGGTCCGGTGATGGCCATGGTCACCGGCCCCACCGTCGGCGACGCCATTTCTGACCCGAAGAACAGCATCGTACAACTCGTCCAGAATCAACAGGACGACGCCAAACTGATCGACGAACTCTTCATGAACATCCTCAACCGCCCGGCGACCGAAGAGGAAATCGAGGCGGCGCTGGGAGTGCTCAAAGAGATTCCGCGGCAGCACGAAAAGATCGTGCACGAACTGCAGATCCGCGAGGAAAGCCTCAAGCCGATGATGACCGCCCAAGCCCAGCAACGGGAAGCGGCCATCGCCGCAGCCAAGGCGGCCATCGAAGCCTACGAAAAGGCGGTCGCCCCACGAGTCGCCGAACTGGATCGGCAGCAAAAAGAGCGGACCGAAATGCTCGAAGCGGTCTTGAAAGAATACGAAGCGACGTTGCCCGACAAACTGGCCGCCTGGCTGGCCCGTGAGGATCAAAGCACCCCCTGGGTCGCGCTCGATCCCACGCAACTCTCCGCCACGACAGAGACCAAATTGACCAAACAAGAGGACAAATCGGTCAAGGCGACCGGAGCCAACGGCATCGGGACGTACACCGTCGTCGCCGAAACTCCGCTGACCGGCATCCGCAGCATCCGGCTGGAGGTGCTCGCCCACGACGACGGTCCCAAGAAAGGCCCAGGTCGCGCCCCGGACGGCAACTTCGTCCTCTCCGAATTCGAGGTTTGGGCGGCTCCCAAGGAAAATCCGGAGCAAAAGACGAAACTGAAGTTGGTCGACGCCGTGTCCGATTACGATCAAAAGGGATACGCCGTCGCCACGGCGATCGACGGGGTCACCGCTCCTGCCGGCAACGGTTGGGCGGTCGGTGGCAAGACGGGCGAGAATCACTTCGCCGCCTTCGCGCTGGCTGAACCGCTGGCCCTGCCGGGTGGGACGATTTTGACCTTCGAACTCAAACAGGAATTCCGCTCCGCACAGCACTCGATCGGCCAGTTCCGCATTTCGGTGACCAATTCGGGAGATCCGATATTGCTCAACGGCGTCGATGCGGAGATCGCGAAGATCCTGGCCGTTCCTGCGGACCAGCGGACCGCCGAACAGAATGCGGCCGTGATGAAGTATTACCGTGGCTTTGACACCCAGTTGCGTCAACGGGAGCAAGCGGTCGCCGAAAGCCGCCGTCCCCGCCCCGAGGACCCTGTCCTCAAAGCCATGCGGGACAACCTGGAAGTCGTTAGCCGACCCGTCCCGATCGATCCGGGATTGCGTCGCTTGCGCGAGGATGTCAAACTGAGTACCGAACAATTGGCCCACAGCCGCTTAACCGCCGCACAGGACCTGGCTTGGGCCCTGATCAATAGTCCGTCGTTTATGTTCAATCGTTAGCGATTCACTACGAATTTCCCGACCCCGGAGGGTGCCACTGGCGGCTTGCCCGCCAGTGTAAAACC
>CALFYU010000418.1 GCA_937952455.1 uncultured Planctomycetaceae bacterium | reverse complement strand
TGCCCGGTGTCGATGGAAAAAAAAAAAGAAGAGAACAAGCCGATGTTTTTGTCCATCCGCTACAGCAGCTGCTACTGGTGCCATGTGATGGAACGCAAGGTGTTTTCCAATCCGGAAATCGCCAAATACATGAACGAGCATTTCGTGAATATCAAGGTGGATCGTGAGGAGCGGCCGGATGTTGACGAGTTGTATATGACCGCGTTGCGGATCTATTACCAGGCCGTCGGCGCGCCGCAAGCGGGCGGATGGCCGCTGTCGATCTTCCTGACGCCCGACGCAAAGCCGCTTGTCGGCGGCACGTATTTTCCACCGACGAGTGAAGACGGGCAGGTCGGGTTTCCCGATCTGGCCGAAAAAGTCGTCACGATTTGGCGAGATCGGCGCCAACAGGCGGAAAAGAACGCCGATTTTCTGACGCAGCAGCTACAGCGAGCGATGCGGCCGAAGTTGTCGCTGGCGAACGTGGAATTGGATGGCGATCTGATCGGCGCGGTCTCGACCGCCGTTAAGGCCGAATATGACCGTCAGTATGGCGGCTTCGGTTTCGATCCCGACGAGGACAAACAAGCGAAGTTTCCCACTCCGGTGAAGTTGGCCTATCTGCAATATCGCGCGGCTGCACACGATGATCAAATGGCGGCTGAGATGGTTGGCAATACGTTGGACCACATGGCCGACGGGGGGATTTGGGACCACATCGGCGGCGGGTTTCATCGCTACAGCGTCGACCGGTATTGGCACGTCCCGCATTTTGAGAAGATGCTGTATGACAATGCGCAACTTGCCGACATTTATGTGGAGGCGTTTGCTCAAACGGGAAAAGAACAGTACCGCCAGGTGGCCGAGGGCATCTTCGATTTCGTCAAACGCGATATGACGTCTCCCGAGGGGGCTTTCTATTCGGCGATCGACGCCGAAACCGACGCCGTGGAAGGGAAATCGTATCTCTGGTCGGGGGGGGAAATTCGCGAAGTCCTTGGCGAAGCCGACGCCAAGCTGTTTGCAATGGTCTACGGTACGGACGGCGAGACGGAACTTGACGGCCGGCACGTGTTGCGACGGACGACCGACGTCAACAAGGCGGCGGAGGAGTTCGAGCTTTCGGTCGAGGAAGCGCAGCGGCGATTGGCGTCGGCGCGGGAGAAATTGTTAGCGGCCCGCGACCGTCGCAAAGCCCCGCTGACCGACGACAAGGTGATGGTCGATTGGAACGGTCTGATGATCCGTGCGTTAGCCAACGGCGGAGCGGTGCTGAACCGTCCCGAATATATCGCGGCTGCGCAAAAGGCGGCCGACTTTATTCTGGAAAATCTGCGCGACGACCAGGGAGGGTTGTGGCACACCTACCGCAATGGCCAGGCGAAATTTCCAGCGTATACCGACGACTATGCCTTCTTCGTGGAAGGCCTGTTGGCGCTGCACCGCGCGACGGGGGACGAGAAGTGGCTCACGGCGGCGCGGGAACTGACCGACTTGCAGTTGGAGCGATTTTGGGACGAAGAGCAGGGGGGGGTTTATTTCACTTCGGGCGACCATGAGGAGTTGCTGGCCCGCGGCAAGCAGATGTTCGACTCGGCCCTACCGTCGGGAAATAGCGTGACGATTCGCAATCTGTTGCGGCTGGCGGCCCGCACGGGGGACGCGTCGTATCGTGACAAGGCGGAACAGGCACTCAATTTGTTTGCTCCAATGCTGGAACAGGCACCGCTCGGTATGACGAACATGGCTCTGGGTGCTGCGGAGTTTCTGGACAACCAGGGCCTGGACGTTCCGGAGCCCGCCGCCGCAGACCAGGGGGCTACGGCGACGCCTCGGGCGACAATCGCGTTGGTGTCGGCCAATCAAGACGAGAAAAAAGAACCGGAGATTGTGACGGGTAAGGCTTACTTATCGGTCGACAAGCTGCCGCCGGGAAAGACGTGTGAAGTCTTGGTGATTCTTGCTATCGATCCGGCCTGGCACATCAACGCCAATCCCGCCGGGGACGAGTTTGCGCTAGCAACCGAATTCACGATGAAGTCGAAACAAAAGACGAAGTTGGGCAAGGTGGTCTATCCCAAAGGGAAGAAGATGGAGGTGGAGGGCTTCGACAATCCGCTGGCGGTCTATACGAAACAAGCGGTGTTGCGGGCCAAGCTGGAAGTGCCCGTTGAAGCGGCCGGCGAAAAAGAAGAGATGCTGTTGAGCATCCGCTACCAGGCGTGCGACGACAAACGATGTCTGCGGCCCACGACGCTCGAACTCAAGGTCCCGGTGGCGGTCGCCCGCGAAGGGGAAGAGGTGAAAAAAATCAACGAGAAGTTGTTCAAACCCAAGAAAAAAGGCAAAGAAGAAGAGGACGATTGATCGCCCACCGTGCCGGCGGTTCCCCGTATTGGCCAATTTAAATAACGACACCCCGGCAAAGCTGATGCTCCGCCGGGGTGTTTTCGCTATTGATGAGCGGCTATTGCGTTAACAACGGCATCAAGCCTTGTGGGCTGCGCAGCACGGTTTGGCCGGTTGGCAGCAGTCATTTTCAGCCGCGCAGCATTTCTTGACGGCCGCGCAGCATGCGCTTTGCCCGTCGCAGCACGCTTCGCCTTTCTGGCAACACTCCGGCAGGACCGTCGCCGCGCAACAGTCCGCGTCCGCTTCACAGCAGGGCAGGCCGGCGGCGCAACAATCACGGGGCGTACTGTCGGAGGTCTGCGCAGTCATGGCAACGGCCAAGGTGGCGAACGACGCGAAGATCAATTTGGTAAACATAGTATCTCTCCAAGAAAATTGGTGCTCACGCAGCGCGGTCACGCGCGCACGGAGACCGATGAAAAAATGCAGAAAAGAATTCACAGAACGTGCGGCGCGGATCGGCTTAAATCCGCCATACGCAGAGTGAAATCCGGAGAGGGACGTCAGTTCCCGACACGCGGTCAGCCGCGCGACGAAGTTGCGCTGGC
>CALFYU010000417.1 GCA_937952455.1 uncultured Planctomycetaceae bacterium | reverse complement strand
CCAGGGCAGACATAGTGGTCGCGGCATCGGCGGACAGGGCTTGCCGCAGTAATCCTCCACGCAACCGGGACGGCTACTGGGGACACACGGCAATGGTTTGCCGCAATAATCGTCTGCGCAATCGGGACAGGCGGGGGCGACACAGGGAAGCGGTTTCGAGCAGTAGTCGTCACAACACCCGCACTGCTGCCGGCCGCAATCACGGCACGAAATGCGCAGTGGGCCGCAGCAGCGGTCGAAGATCGACCAGGGATACCCCGCTTCGACGATGGATACTGCGCCGAGCAGGAGAGCGACGGCAATGGCCGGTTTTAGAATCGGTTTCCACATGATCATTATCCGCGTCAGGCGAAACTTTTCAATTGCTCTCCGGAATCACAACCGTTCCGGCATCGGGGGCGGCGTTTTGAATCTCTTGCGGGTTTTCATCATCCAGCGGCGCGGGCGCAGGCGGAACATCGGGTGACGGGGAGGCGAGCGGCATGAAGAAGTTGCCGTCCGGTTGCAGGCGAATTTGCCACCCGCCGCCCAGTGAGCGGTATACCTGGATCAATCCTTGAGCAATCGCCCCTTGGGCATCGGCCAGCGACTGTTGCCGGCTGACCAACCGTTCTTGAATCACGACGACGCGGTTGTAATCGGTCAGGCCCCCTTTGTACTGGGCGAACGCCTCCTGAAACGCCGCCAACTCGGCCGAAACGGCGCGCGTGGAGTCCGCGGCTTGTTTCTGTGAGCGGAGAAATGTGACCAGGCCGTTCTCAACATCTTGTCCCGCCGTGAGCACCGTGTTTTGATAGTTCGCCACTAATTCCTGAAAGCGGGCGTCCTGGACTTGGACGTTGTTCCAGATACGGCCGTAGTTCAGGATGGGCCATTGAAACGACGGACCAATCGACCCCAAGAATCCTTCGCGGTCAAACACCCCGCCGGGATGTTCGGCCGACCAGCCGATCGTGCCGTTGAGGCTGATTTGCGGGTAGAAGTCCGATTCGGCGATGCCGATCTCTTCGGATTGCGCCGCCGCTAACCGTTCGGCGCGGCGGACGTCCGGGCGGCGGCGGATCAAATCGGCGGGAATCCCCACGACCACCTCCGGCGGTGCCGTCGGGATGGGACCTTTGCCCAACATTTCGCTGAGATCGGTGGGCGGCATGCCCATCAAAATGCACAATTGGTTGGTTGCTTGCCGCAGATTGATTTGCAATTGTTCGATCAATGCTTCGGTGTTGGAAACGTCGCTTTGGCCTTGGTTGACGTCCACCTCGGTCGTCGCACCCCCTTTAAATTTGGCCGTAGCGATTTCGAGGCTTTGTTTTTGCAATGCCAGCGACTGCTCCGCATAGGCAATCTGCTGCTGGATCGTGCGAATCTGGACGTAGGTCGAGGCCACGTCGCCGATGAGCGTGACTAGCGCCGCGTCGTAGTGTTCCACCGAGGCATCCAGCACGTCTTCGGATGCTTGCACCGCTCGGCGGAAGCGGCCCCAGAAGTCGAGTTCCCATGCCATCGCGAACCCGTAATTCCACTGACTGAACCAACGGTTCGGCGTGGCGAATCGGTTGGCAACGTTGACGCTGACTCCTTCGCGTTTATAGCCCCCTTCCATGACCTGCGTCTGCGGGAAGAGTTCGCCGATCGAAATCCCGAGCCGTGCCCGCGATCGCAACACGCGGAAACCCGCTTCGCGGACGGTCAAGTTCTGTGCATAGGCGGTTTGAATCAAACCGTTTAAGATGGGATCGTTGAAAACACCCCACCAGTAACTATCGTCCACGTCTTCACTGCGGACGTTGGCATCATCGGCGTCGATCCAGTGCGAGGCAACGGGAGCCGGCGGCCGTTTGTAATCGGGGCCGACCTCAAAGCCGTTGCTGAGATATTCGCCAAGCGGCGTGCATCCACAACATAGGCCAAGCAAGACCAACAGAAACGTCTGCTTCAGGGCGAGTGCCGATGACCGATAGGCGGCTTTCACAGAGGATGCAGGAACAGGTGCGTTGCTATGGTCCCGCCGTCGATGTCGCCAAGCGCGCTGCGTGCCCATCTCACCCACCCCAAGTCGATTGTTCGTCAGCCAACCTGCTCTCTCAATTCACGACGATTCAAACGCGGATCCCAAACCGCGCAGCAGTCCCCCGCTAATATCGACAGAGGCATGAAAGTTTATCCAGACAAAATAATCTGACCCGCGTGCTGACTCAAAAGAGAGCCACGGATTAACACGGATCGAACACGGATAAGTAGTGAAGCGAGAAATTTCTTATGAATTGCCACAGAGGGCACCGAGGACACTGAGAAACTCCTCACAATGTATCGTGGCGACTTTCTTGTCGAACGCCACCGCAGCATTGGTCGTATCGAGAATTTGACTTTCATCACCGATGACCGCTGCCATCAACCGCTTCGGTCAGGCCGACTCCATTTCTCTCTGTGTCCTCGGCGCCCTCTGTGGCTATTTCCATTGTCGGAGACCAAACTGCCGAAGAGACCTACAGTCCGGGGCTGCTTTGCATGATGCCGCCGTCGGCGAAGACGGTGGAAGCGGTCACGTAACTTGCACCGTCGCTGGCTAAAAACGCGACGACGCTGGCGATTTCCTCCGGTTGGGCCATGCGGCCCAATGGGATGGCGGCATCGAGTTTCTTCATCAATTCCGGGTCGTTCATTGTCGACAGGTTAATGGGCGTCGCCACGGCGCCGGGGCCGACGCCGACGACGCCGATGTTGTGCGGCGCGAGTTCCACGCCGGCGGTGCGAGTCAGCATCCGCATGCCCCCCTTGGAGAGGCAATAGGCGGCGTTGCCCGGCATGGGCCAGTCTTCGTGCACCGAAGTGATATTGATGATGCGGCCCCCCTCCCCTTGTTTGATCATCTGTTTGGCGGCGATTTGCGTGCCGAAAAACGCGCTCTTGAGATTGATGTCGAGCACCTTGTCGTACTGT
>CALFYU010000416.1 GCA_937952455.1 uncultured Planctomycetaceae bacterium | reverse complement strand
AAATCATATCGCCCGGCAAAAGCGTGATGTGTTTGCTGATGAAGCTGATCGTGTGGGGAACGTCGTGCAACAATTGACTGGTGCTCTCCTGCTGTCGGACTTCGCCGTTGAGCCGCAGGGTCATTTGCAGATTGCTGGGATCCAGTCCCTGCACGAGATACGGTCCGCACGGGCCAAACGTGTCCGATCCTTTGGCCCGCCACCATTGCACGTCCTTGGTTTCGGCATCGTTTTGCCACGTCCGGGCACTGACGTCGTTGCCGCAGGTGTAACCAAACACATAATCCAGCGCTTTCTCCACCGGAACGTTTTTGGCCCGTTTGCCGATCACGACCACCAATTCCGCTTCGTAGTGCACGTTTTCGTCATCGCGCGGAATGCGAATCACGCCATCCGGCCGCAACAACGACGAAGGGCTTTTAAAAAACGGTTGCGGAATTCGGAACTTCTCGGGAATCTCTTCCCCGGCCAAGTGGCTTTTGTAATTTCCGGCCATGGCGAATACGTGTCGCGGCATGGTTGGAACCAGCAGCGTCACTTCGCTGAGCGCGTGTGTCGTGTCGGTTTTTTCCCATTTGCGGAACAAGTTGCCCTTCAGTTCCCGTACACGGTCCCCCTCGACAATAGCAAACGTGGTCTTGTCGCCGACCTTGATCCGCGCGAATTTCGTCGTTTTGGCGTCCTCCTCACCGCGTCCGGGTTGGGGAAACGCGAGATGGCCGATGAGGACGACAGCGGCGAAGGCATGAGTCAGGGTCGTACGGCCAGGCATAACGGGAACTCCTCGGTTGTCGGGGTTGTGCGGCAGCGAATACGGTATGCAAGTGACAAATGCGATGGTACTCTTGCCCCACCGCTGACGCAATGACCTGCATCTACCGCGGCTCGTTTCGCGGTTCTCAGGGGTGCGATTTTGGGAGAACCTCGAATCACGGATTCCGCCCGTCCGGTCGGTCAGCTTTCGGTGGATTCCCCGCCGACAATTCGATATTCTAAGGCGGCGCCGAGGGCGTCGAGTGTTTCGTTGTATCAGGGGAAGGTGAGCACAAATTCAGATGCCGTGTGGGCGGAGTCGTTTTTTCCCAGCGGCCATGAAAATGGTCACCCCTTATCGGCCCGCACATCCAAATTCAAACGGTCTCTCATCGTTTCTGTTTTGTCGGCCATTGGCCGAATGCTTCATTTCGATTTCACGAATTATCGCCGGAGGCGCCGTGATTCAGCGGCGCGGCAACAGGCCGCGTTCCGATCCGCGTGTGCCTTGTAACAACTAAAGAGAGATGTCCATGGCAAATGTCTTTGAACTCACCGAATTAGACGGCAAGATCGCCTTGCTCACGTTTGACGCACCGGACAAAAAGGTGAATACGTTCGGGCGGCCGGTGTTATTGGAGTTGAGCGAAATCATCGATCAACTCGAGTCCCGCGAGGATCTGCAGGGACTGTTGCTCAAAAGCGGCAAACCGGGACAATTCATTGCCGGTGCCGACCTCACCGAACTCGGCGCGCTGATGCATGCCACCCCCGAACAACTGGGTGAGGGAATGAAAGTCGGTCATGCCTTGTTCAGCCGCATCAGTAAACTGCCGTTTCCGACGGTGGCACTGATCGATGGAAACTGCATGGGGGGCGGCACGGAAATCACGCTGGCGATGGACTACCGCATCGCCGCCGATACGCCGAAAACGAAAATCGGCCTGCCCGAAGTCAACGTGGGCATCATCCCCGGCTGGGGCGGGACACAGCGGCTGCCGCGGCTGATCGGGTTGAACCCGGCGTTGGACATCATCTGTTCGGGCAATCCGATCACGGCCAAGAAGGCGGCGGAATTGGGACTGGTGTTCGACGCCGTCCCGCCGGAACAGTTGATTGACGAAGGCCGCCGGCTGATTGCCTATGCCCGCGACACGGACGACTGGCGGAAACGCCGCGCAGAATTGTCGCAGCCGCTGGGTCTCTCGGAGGATCAACTGCACTTTTCGCAGGCGACCGCCGAAGGCTACATCATGGGGAAAACCAAGGGACAATATCCCGCCCCGCTGGTGGCCATTCGGGCGATCTTCAAGGGAGCCAACCTCCCCCTGGAAGACGCTCTCAAAGTCGAGCAAGAAGCCTCGATGGAAGTCGTCGGCAGCGAAATCTCGACCAACCTGATCGCCATTTTCTTCATGAACACGCGACTGGCCCGCGATCCGGGCGTGGCGGATACCAGCATTGTTCCCCGCGATGTGAATCGCGTGGCCGTATTCGGTTCGGGGTTGATGGGGGCGGGGATCGCCACATCACATGCCCGTGTGGGGATCCGTTCGCTAATGTTGGATGTCGATGACAGCCGCATCGCTGACGGAATGCGGCGAGCACGTAAGGTTGTCGAAGACCGCATCAAGATCGGCCGTGCGTCGCATGACGACCTGGCCAATATGCTGAGCTTTCTCGACACGTCCACCGACAAATCCCATGTCGACGACTGCGACGTCGTTGTCGAGGCCATCACGGAAAAAGAAGAGGTCAAAACCGCTCTGTATAAAGAGTTGGCCGGATTGATGCGTGACGACGCGATCCTGGCCAGCAATACCTCGACAATTTCCATCTCTCGGATGGGCAAGTCAGCGCCGCACCCCGAACGCTTCGTGGGGATGCACTTTTTCTACCCCGTCGATCGCATGCAGTTGGTCGAAGTGATTCGCGGTGAAGACACCAGCGATGAAACGATCGCTACGATCGTGGCCCTGTCTAAGCGGATTAAGAAAACACCGATTGTCGTCGGCGACTGTCCCGGCTTTTTGGTCAACCGCGTCCTACTCCCCTATATGAACGAAGCTTTGCAGTTGTTGCTCGAAGGGGCGTCGATGGATGCCATCGACAAGGCAGCACTCAAGTTCGGCATGCCCATGGGACCGATCGCCCTGCAAGACGTCGTCGGTCTGGATACGTCGTATTACGCCGGCATGACGATGGTCAACGCCTACTCCGACCGGGCGATCATGACTCCGCTGCTGAAAGATCTTGTCGAAGCGGGACGGATGGGCAAGAAGTCCGGCAGCGGCTTCCGCAAGTACACCGGTAAAAAGGGCAAGCCGGAGCCGGATGCCGAGTTCACGCCGTTCCTGGAAAAGTGCCGCGTCGACAACCGCGACATTTCACAGGAAGAAATCACGCAGCGGCTGTTCCTGCCGATGTTGCTCGAATCCACACGGGTCTTAGAGGAAGACATCGTCCGCGAACCGGGCGACGTCGACATGGGCCTGATTATGGGCATCGGTTTCCCGGCCTTCCGCGGCGGCATTTTGCGATGGGCTGATTCGGTCGGAGCGGATCAGATCCTCAAGAATCTGGAACCGTACGAGGGTCTCGGCAAACGCTTTGAGCCGACCGACATGATCAAGGAAATGGCGAGCAGCGGCAAGAAGTTTTACGAATAACATCGTAGGGTGCGTCGTGACGCACCTTTCGGGATAGGACAAAAAGATCAATCCAATGGACTGCGGTGTTGGCCAGCTGCTGTTTTCCAAAGGCCCTCACCCCGGCCCTCTCCCAAAGGGAGAGGGCTT
>CALFYU010000415.1 GCA_937952455.1 uncultured Planctomycetaceae bacterium | reverse complement strand
TGCTCATGAGGTGTCTCCCCGAAACAGCGTACCAATGATGCCCCGCTCAGTGTAACAGCACCGAGGGTGCGAAGCGGAGCTTCGCGAAAGTGCGTTCCCAAACGGAGTTTGGGAACGAGGGAGTTGGGCCAGTCGGTGCGCAGCGATTTATGCAAAATCCCCGGCCGCGATCCGCTGGTAGCTTTCGAATCGGCATTCGGCAATTAACCCCCGAGCGACGGCGTCCTTGATCCCACAGTTGTCCTCGTGCGTGTGCGAGCAATCAGGGAACCGGCAGTTGCGGACGAAGGGGTGGAACTCGACGAAGTAGCCTTCAACCTCTTCGGGAATCGTGTCCCACAGACCGAATTGCCGGATGCCGGGTGTGTCGACCACCCAACCGCCGAAGGAAAGTTCCAACAGCTGCGCTGCCGTGGTGGTGTGCTTCCCCTTACGGCTGTCGTCACTGACGTCGCCTGTGCGGAGTTGCAATCCCGGCTGCACGGCATTGAGCAGCGACGACTTGCCCACGCCGCTCTGACCGGTGAGCACTGTTTCACGGTCACGCAACAGATCGCGGAGTCGAGCAATTCCGTGCCCCGAAACTGTCGACGTGGTGACGACGTCGTACCCCAGTTGAGCATACAGCCCGACGATCGGTTGCAGTTCGACAAGATCCGCCAGGTCGACCTTGTTGATACAGATGAGCGGAGTGATGTCTCCTACGGCAGCGCTCACCAAATATCGGTCTAGCAGATTCGGTTTGAGCGGCGGGTCGACGGCCGATGCGACAATCAGCACCTGATCGACGTTGGCCACCAGCACGTGTTCTTGCCCGCGGGTCTCGCGTGAGAGTGTGCCGCTCCGCGGCTCGACGCGTTCGATGACCCCTTGGTCGTTGACGGTGGGTTGGAACAACACGCGGTCGCCCGCTACCACGGCCGAGCGTTGATCGGTGGCGATCGTGCGAACGATATTGCGGACCACACATTCGTACTGTGCTCCGTCGTCTGCCCGGACGATAAAACCGGAGCGGTGCACGCTGAGTACCCGCCCCTCCTGACATTGATCGACGTCGACGTCGATCGTCAGCCCCTCCGCGTCGTCGCCTTCCACGCCGATCACGGTGCGGTGCCGGGTGAGGTCCCCTTTACCGGAGACGCGCTCGCCCTGGTCGAAGTTGGCGTTCTCGACGTCCTCGCGGGTGTAATCCTTCTGTCGCCGCGGTTTCTTCTTGCGGTTTTTTCGCAGGGCAACTCGAATTTTCTGTTTTCGTTTACCCAATGAAGAACTCCTGGCCACGCGGCCGGTCGCCGCACTTCAAATCGTGTGTCCCCCGTCGACCGTCATCACGCTCCCGGTGCAAAAACTCGCCGCCGGCGAGGCCAGATAGACCGTCATGCCGACCAACTCTTCCGGCTGGGCGATCCGCTTCAACGGTAGTTTGGCGACCACACTGTTGAGAATTTTTTCGTTTGACCACAATGCTTGGCTGAATTGTGTCTTGATCAGTCCGGGGCACAGGGCGTTCACGCGAATTCCGTCGGCGCCCCATTCGGCCGCCATGACTTTGGTCAGGCTGATCAGCGCGGCCTTGCTCATACTATACAGCCCCAGCATCGGCTCAGGATGCAACCCGCCGACGCTGCTGACGTTGATCACCGATCCGCCGCCCCGCGCGACCATCAGCGGTTGGCAAAGTTTGGCAAGATTCAGCGGCCCTTTGACGTTGACCTCCATAATCTTATCAAACGCCGCGTCATCGTTGTCCATCAGCGGCCCGAACACCGGGTTTGTCGCCGCATTGTTGACGAGAATATCGACGCCGCCGAAGGTGTCCACCGCGTGGTCGACCAGTGCCTGTAGATCCCCTGCGCGGCCCATATGCGCCGCAACACCGCTCGCTTCGCCGCCGGCATCGCGGATCACTTGAACCCCCTCGTCAACTCCTTCTTGTTTGCGGCCGCAGAGGACGACTTTCGCGCCGAATCGCGCCAAGCCGTCGGCCATCGCCAGACCGATGCCCCGGCTCGACCCGGTGACGATGGCGACTTTGCCGGTGAGGTCGAATAGGTTGCTGGAAATCTCACTCATGGTTCGATCATTCTCTTTCGCTGTAATTCCGTGGTTCGTCAGCGGCGGTATTTCTCCAGTGACTCCCGTATGTTATCCGGTGACAGCTCGCGTAGCGAATGCACAACGCGATCGGCGGCCGATAATTCCTCGGTGGTATGCCCGGCGCTGACCAGGGCGATGCAGACCATCCCCGCGGCATGGGCAGCGGCGATGCCGGCTTGAGCGTCTTCGATGACTACACAGTTCGCTGGGGCCACCCCTAGTCGCTCGGCGGCTTTGAGGAACACCTCCGGATACGGTTTGCCCCGCGTCACGTCGCGGGCGGTGACGACCGCTTGAAATTGTTCCCGTTTGCCTAATAAGTCAATCACCAACTCGACATTTTCCGGCGGCCCCGACGATCCGACGGCCAGCGGGAATCCCGCGGCGACAAGCGCGTCGGTCAATTCGTGCGCCCCCTCCATCGCGCGAAAGTCTTCGCGCAGAATGTCGCGAAAGTGAGCTTCCTTAGCGTCGTCGATTTCGGCAACCGCCTCGTGCGTGGGATCGTCCAGCAGCCCGCACTCGACGATGACCTCGCGGCTGACGCGGCCGAAGGTGGTCAGGAACTGTTCCTTGGTGAATTCAAATCCCCGCTCAGCGGCCAGACGAGCCCAACTCTCGTAATGTGCTTCGTACGAATCGACCAGGACACCGTCCATGTCGAAGATCACCGCCGGGAGGTCACTCATAAGATGGGGGGTAGCCGGTTGTGGGGAACGTTACCGGTGAGTTGACGCTCACCGCTCGCCTCGGAAGGCGCGGGGGAAATTAGGTTATTGACTATGGGGCATACTACAGGATGATGCCGTCCAAAATGAAGATCCGCTCCCCTTTGACTCCGTGCGGCAGGGAATCGATCCGTAGCTTGGCGAAGTGCTCGCGATAACGCGCTTCGACGTCCGACTTGTTGGCAAAGTAGCGCACGTGCGCTGCGGAATCGTAGCTGGGAACCGATCCCAAAAACCGCGTGCCGGATTTGATCTTTCGCAAAACGTCGTGGTCCCGTTCGATATGTTCCAGGACCTCGGTGCAGACCGCCGTATCGTAATCCACAGTCTCGAACAGGTCGGTTTCGAAAATGTCCGCAACATGAAATTCGCGGTCGGGATAGGTAGCCCGCGCGAACCCAATGCGGGCTTCGCTGAAATCGAATCCGCAATAACGCGCGACTCCCACGTCCCGCAGCAGCCCCGCCAGATGTCCCGGCCCGCAGCCGATATCGAGCACCGATTCGTCACCGTCGGGTGCCAGTCGCGTCACCATCGACGCGAACAGAAAGTAATACTTGAATTGCGTATAATGTTCCGGCTTATGCGAATTGGCCTGGAATTTTTGGTCATACCAGCGGGCATCCTTCTCTGCGCCGGTCTGTCTTGCCGTGCCGATCTGTTCCATCAACGATCGCCCTCCTTGAAATTGTCGGAATACCGTCCCTGTACCGCCTGCAGCAGCGGGTACAAAACGGTACCAGAATCGGAATTGGCACACAATTCGACTTCTCCGAACGAGGTCGTATCGGAGCTGTGAATTCAC
>CALFYU010000414.1 GCA_937952455.1 uncultured Planctomycetaceae bacterium | reverse complement strand
GATTGTTTCTAAGTCGTAGGGGGATTGTTCCTTGCCGAAGCCGCCGTCCAAATCCATCGGTCCGATTTCGCTGCGACACGCCGAACATCAGCCGTTTTTAGGCAAGGAGATCGCCGAACATCAACGGGAGTACAGTGACGAGACCGCCCGGATCATCGATCAGGAAGTGCAAAAAATCCTGATCAACGCCGCTAACCGCGCAACGCATATGCTGACCGAAAACCGCGAGGACCTGGACAAGCTCGCACAGGGACTGTTGGAAAAAGAAGCGCTGGCGGCCGACGAAATCAGCGACATCATCGGCGCCGCCGTCGCCCGCACCCGCGGCGGTTCCGACGGGTAACTCCGCGGCTGTTGAGAGACACCTCGCTCAGCGGAACAGCGGTTCGACCATCTCGCGGTCGAAGCGCTCCCAGGTGCGGAGCAACTCCTGCAGCTTTTCTGGTTGTGCCTCGGCCAGATTGTTCGCTTCGCCGATATCGTCAGCCAGCTGATAGAGTTCCCAATCGTCTCCCGTGCCGCGAAGGGGATTTCGCAGCAATTTGTAGTCGCCCAGGCGAACGGCCGTCCGCCGTCCTTGCCGCCAGAACAAGACCTCGTGCGGCGCGCCCTCACGTTCCCCGCGCAGATAGGGAAGCAGATCCACACCATCCAGCCGCCGTTTCGGCGGCGGCGCATCCGCGAGCTCGATGCTCGTGGCATACAGGTCCATTGCGCTCACCGGTTTTGAATAGACTTCACCTGCAGGAAGTCGTCCCGTCCAGCGCATCAGAAACGGAACACGAATTCCCCCTTCATAGACTGTCCCCTTTTCACCGCGGAGGGGGGCATTCGACGACGTCAGCTCGCGCGTCGGTCCGCCGTTGTCCGAAAGAAATACGACGAGCGTGTTCTCCGCGACACCTTCGTCGTCCAGGGCTTTGAGCACTTGGCCGACCGATTCATCCATGTTTGCCAACATGGCAGCGAAGATCCGCCGTTGTATGTCCTCGATGTGGTCGAAACGCTGCATGTAGGCTGCGGACCCTTGCAGCGGGCTGTGCACGGCATTGTACGCCAGACAAAGGAAAAACGGCCGATCAGCGGTACGGCGAATGAAATCGACTGCCTCGCGGGTAAATGCGTCCGTGAGGTATTCGGACTCAATGACCGACTGTCCGCTGCGGAGAATGGGGTTGTCCGCATCGTAGGCCGGTTCGTCATAGCCCATGTGCGTGGAATAGGTCAGCATCCCGTCCGCGCTCGACCACCGACCGGTTCCCCCGCCGGGCAGCGTGCGCCGCCGCAGCATCGTCGCCACTCCCGTCCAAGGCGGCGGAACGTAGTAGTGCCCTTCGTGCAAAAAGCCGAAGAATTCATCGAACCCCCGCCGCTGCGGATGATAGGCCGCCGTCCCTCCCAGATGCCATTTGCCGATCAGCGCGGTGGTATATCCGGCGCCGTGCAGCGCCTGGGCCAACGTCGTTTCCCCGGCCGGCAATCCGATAGCCGGGTCTTCGTTTTTCGCCCCGATCGGATTGAATTCGTGCCCGAAGCGGGTTTGGTACCGCCCGGTCAGCAGTCCCGCCCGCGATGCGCTGCAATAGGAGGCCGTGACATAGCCGTCGGTAAATCGCACGCCCATTTCGGCGATCGAGTCGATGTGCGGCGTCGGAATCTCGTCGTCACCCTGGCAACCGAGTTCGCCGTAGCCCAAGTCATCGGCCAAGAGAATCACAAGATTCGGCCGCTCGGCCGCGGCGATGCCTTCCAGGTTTCCCGAGAGGGTGAGCAAGAGCATCAATAGCAACAACGACGCCGGAAACAAACGCATTCGTGCCTCACATGGTTTGGACAATTTCGTCGATTTTTCCGTCGGCCATGGGCTACGGTCAGTCCCATTTCCGGATGCAGATTACGCCCAATACGAAGCCGCCGAAGCTGGCACCCGTGATCAATCGGTCCCGCGTCCAGTCATAGTTCGCCGACGGTATTCCGTGCTTTTCCAGGACTTGATCCATAGCGGGCTGCGGGGGGTGCTTTTTCTTCCACCGCGCCTCGCGCCAGCCGCCGATCCCATAACCGACGAGGCAGGCCACGATCACCAGCACCATGCCGAGCTTGGAGCGCAGCCACAGACAAACATTGGCCTGTATCGCCATGTAGGCAATCGCGAACGGTATCCCGAACAGCGGAATCAAACGGGGAAACATCGGCCCGCCGTCGTACTTGCCCATCGTCATGCAAAAGACGAGAAACGTCGACAGGGCGATAAACGCCCAACCGATGTACGACGCGAGTTCGTATTTGTGCATGCTGCTTCGGCCCGGAAATGGGAACAATGTGACCGGTCACGATCGGTCTATGTTACCTAAAACGGGTGACGAAGCACAAACGGGGCGAATTATCGCTACGTTTTTTGAAAACCGGTCGTCTGAAAACAAAAAGAACCGATTGCGGCCGCACAAAATGTGAGGCCGCAACCGGCTGACAATCGAAAGAAACTCGCTTAATCGGAAATCATTTAGCGCTCTTCGCCAAATGATTCCGTCGACGACGCACACCAACGAAACCCAAAGCGACGACGCCAATTGAGGCGAGTATGAATGATGACGGTTCCGGAACTACGCCAGGCTGCTGTAGTTCCAGTGTCTCCAATGTTCCGACGACCGAATACAACTGGTTCGATTCAGATGCAAAGAATTGTAGGAAGAACAAACTGCTGCTGAAATCGTTCAGGTCGAGCGACGTGGGAAGATCCAGGGCAGTGTTGAAGACCATCCCGGTGTTGTCATCCAATCGGAAGGAATCGGCAATCAAGGGGATGCCGGCAACGTCCGCACCGGTCAAACCGTCTGAAACCCGCGAAATGACGCCATAGCGATCGGCATTCATGACGTCATCGACCTGGATTTCCGGTGCAGCCGTCGACGTTGCAGTGTAGGACGCCACGGTATACGACGCGGATGACAGGGCATCGAAGACGGCAAATTGAGATGTGCTTCCGGTGCGCGCGGCGGTCGTTGACTCAAATGTGTACGAACCGCTGAGCGAGTCGCCGACGGAAAACGTGCCGGAAAGTTCGGCATCGACGGAAATCACCGTCCCGGTATAGTTGTAGGTCAATATAGCAGATTAAGCTGAAGCATTCCCCACCGCGACCACCATCGTCGCCGCCAACATAGCGGGCAACATCCGCTTCCTTGATGT
>CALFYU010000413.1 GCA_937952455.1 uncultured Planctomycetaceae bacterium | reverse complement strand
TCCCGCCGGGACCTTGATCACCACCCCCATCTCGTTCGCGACCGCCTCCTTCGCGTCCGCCTTTGGAGCGGTCGCCGCTTTGCTCCTCACCGCCGTCACGATTCCGTTCGGACCGGCCGCCGGAACGATTCGCGCCGCCGGGCAGGTCGGCTTCCTTGATTGCCTTTTCTGGTTCGGCATCTTCTAGCACCGAGTACAAGTCGGGCAGCGTCGTGCGGGGCGCCAGAACGACCACTTCCCCTTCGGAGAGTCCCGTCGGAAACTTGGCATCGGCATCGGTGTTTTCGATTTCGCGAATTTCGGTCTCAACGTCGTTCGTCGCGCCGGTGAAGACCTGACGAATCTCTGGACCGGTGGCTTGGTTGACGAACACGAAGTGCTTGCCATTACGAGCGACGATGGCCTGCACGGGAATCTTGAGGACGTCGTCCAAAACGTCGGAGATGATCTCGACTTCGGCGGTCAGGCCCGGTTTGAGGTTGGCGTCGCTGCCGGGCGTCCCCACGATTTCGATGACCGCCGCATACTCCCGCAAATCCGGCTGCCGCCAACTGGGCGAGTTGGGAACCGAGGCGACCGTTTTAACGCGGCCCTCATGGACACGATTCGACTTACGGCTCACGCGGACGATCGCAGGCATTCCCTCGCGAACGAGTCCGATTTTGGACTCGTGGATTCGCGTATCGACCTGCATCTGCGACATGTCGGGCAACTTGATGATCGCCTGCCGGTTGTCGACCGAGGCCCCCTCTTCGATGACCCGCTCCTGGCTGCTGCGGCGGCTGTCGGAGGTGGCGTAAATCACTTGCCCGGCCTGCGGGGCCACAATCGTACATTGGGCGATCTGCTCGACCAGCTTGTCGTGCTTGGTTTTCTCCATGACCGCCGTCAACTCGCGGGCTTCGAGATCGGCCATCGCCTGATTGAGCGCCGCCTGCGCTTTTTGTTCCGTGCGCCGCAACTCGCGCTTCGTCTCTTCGGCCTGTGATCTTTTTTCCGCAATATCTCGTTCGAATTGGTATGTCTTCAGAACATGAAGCTCCAACTCGGCGTTCTGCAATTCCAATTCCGCGGTCGTTACGGCCACACGCTTTTGCTCCAGCTCGTTTTGATTGACGTAACCTTTTTTGCTCTGGCGTTTGGCGAAGGCATACGCGTCCTTATTTTGGGCCAGTTTTTCTTTGGCCAACGTAATTTTGGATTCGGCCGCGGTCTCCAGGACCTTGTAGTCCCCAAGCCTATATTTCTCCAAATCGAGTTCCGCAAGCTTGTAAGCCAAGTCGGCCGCAGCGATTTCACTCGCATTGAGGTTCTTCTGGATTTCGACGGCGTCCCGCGCCTGATCGCGGAGCGACTCCGCCTGTTTCAGGGCGATGATCTGCTGGTCCAGGTTGTCCCGATACACCGAAGCGTCCAGTTTCACCAGCACCATGCCTTCGTAGGCTTGGGTCCCCTCAGGGACAATCGAGATGATCTTCGTCTGGCCTTGGACGTTGCTGCTGAGCGTGATGTTCGAGGCGCTGTCCAGGTTGCCGGTCGCGACCACGGAAATGCGGAGGTCGCCCCGCTTGACCGGAGCAGTTACCAAATCGGTCCGCACCGACTTCCGCGCGAACCAATTAGGAAGTTTGCCCTCGACGGTCGCATAAGCCACGCCGCCAGCGGCCAAGGTCAATACAATCAGCACAATCAGCGTGCTCTTGCCGATTTTGCCCGAACGGGCGGAGTATTCGTGATTGCGGTGGCGGATGCGGAGTGCCATCAGCTCACTTTCAGCAGGTCGGACGGATTGAGGCGGGGTTTTTTCCAGGGCCAATAGATTAAACCCCGGTGAGTGTGGAACGTTTCGGTCGCCCAGTGCGAATCCCAACGATTGTTATCGATCTCGCGGACACCGATCGTTCCGGCTATTAGTTATCATATCCAAGTTTCTACAAATGTTAAGCGGTTTTCCCTCAAAATCGGCCGGAAAACAGGCCGTTTTTCGCTGGATGCCGCCGCAGGTTCATCGAAGAAATCCCCTGTCACAGCGGCTGCTCTTGAGAATGGCCGCCGCCTAAAATACGATTGGGGGCCGAACCTGCCACAAGATTTGACCTACCTGAAACATCACTCCGCGTCCTGGAACATCTGAGACATTTCGGCCGTCGTTATGCTACGATGGATGCGGCCGCGCCCAATGAGACTCCCAGGGTTTGCCCGTCTCCTCAGAGCGGGCAGAACTTTGCGAACGCTTCGAATTGTCGGCGACGCCCAAACTCGAACGACCTACCTGACATCCCCTTGATTTGAACTCACCACGCAAGGAATCCCTCCCATGGCCGCCGGGGCAAAGATTGTGTTGATCGAAGACGACCGCGAAATCCGGACGACGCTCACCAGCGTCCTCTCCGCCGCCGGTTATGACGTGTCCGCAGCGCAAAACGGAATCGAAGGGCAAAAGCTGATCAAATCCGCCGAACCCGATCTGATCATCACCGACATGATGATGCCGCAGCTCGGCGGCTTCCCGGTTCTGGAGTTCCTCAAGAGCCTCGACAATCCCCCGCCCGTGATCATGATCACCGCCAACGAGGGAGGGCGTCACAAAGCCTATGCGGAAATGCTGGGCGTCGCCAACTACCTTCGCAAACCGTTCGCCATGGACGTAATGCTCGACGCCGTCGAGGAGGCACTCAAGGAGAAAGAGAAATAACCGCGAATAACCCGTTTTTCGATACGACATCGCGGCAAAGGTTGCTTTCGAGGTATTGCCCTGTTTTTTGGGTGCCGATACACTCGATAAACACCGGTCGTGCCGTCCCACCAGATTTTCCTTCCGATGGATGATCCACCATGCGTCGTCCCGCCACGCGCCATCATCACGAGCATGCCTTTACCTCGCTGAACGCGGACCGGGCGGAGGGGCTGACCGTGCTCAGCCGCCGCAATATGCTCAAAGCGGGACTGGCGGCGATGGCGGGATTATCAGTGCCGGAATTATTGCGGACCCGCGCCGCGGCCGCCGAAACCGGCCGGGCGATGGCTGGCGGCAAGAGCGTGATCCTGCTGTGGATGACCGGCGGCCCCAGTCACATCGACACCTGGGACATGAAGCCGCGACGGCCGTATAACAATCGTGGGCCGTTCGCACCCATCAACACGGCGCTGCCCGGAGTGCAGATCTGCGAACACCTGCCCAAACAGGCGGCCATGCTGGATAAGTTTACGATCATCCGCTCAGTCGACGCTCGCAAGAGCAGCCACGAGCCCAATCGTGTCTTCCAAACCGGCAACCGTCTGGCGGCGCCGCGCACCAATCCCAACGGGGACAAATATCCGGCGATTGCGTCGGTGGTCTCCAAGTTTCACGGCGCCAACCAGCCGGGCATGCCGCCTTATGTAGCGTTCATGCGCTCGAAGTCGCACATCGGATTCGCCGGGTATCTGGGCAAACGCTACGATCCGTTCATCGGAAACGAAGCGGCTGACCTGCCGATCTATACGCTGCTGGGCGAGGATACCGGTAAGACGACCGGCGCCAGCTTGTTCAACATGCCGCTGGGGCTGCACCAAGACCGGCTGCACAGCCGCAGTTCGCTCATGCGGGAGTTCGACCGGTTGCGGAGCGACCTCGATCAGTCGGGTTCGATGACCGCTGTCGATACGTTCGGCCACCAAGCCGCCGAGGTGGTTACCGGCCGCC
>CALFYU010000412.1 GCA_937952455.1 uncultured Planctomycetaceae bacterium | reverse complement strand
CCTCCACCTCGAAACCCGCCCCCACCACGCCATTCACCGCGATGAATAATCCGGGTTAAGGGAATTGAAGAGCAACTGCAGGCCGATCGCAAAATTGCGGGAACGGTTGATGACGACGGGTTTACCCTACTGCATCGCGACGCACTGGCAGGTAACTTTGGAGTTGTGAAGCTGCTGGTCAAATACGGAGCCGACGTTGACGCACGGACTCCCTCCGGGCGAACCGCCGCGAGCCTGGCGCGAGGAATCGGTTGGACGGAAATCGCGGATTATCTCGACCAGGAATCGAAGACCTAACCCGGCCATCCCCGATGGCATCGCAATCCGTGCTCCGCCCGGTACAAGAAGTCGCTGGTGCCGCGTTGATAATCGCCGGACATGAATTCGGAAGGTGGATTGCCGATCGAACGATGTTGGGTCGGGACCGCTGAAATTGCGGCTTCCTGCGATCCTGCGCCCGCTCCGATAGCGGAGCTATCGCGGCCACCCGGTGTGGCACCGACAATGTATTCCGCACTCAGCCGCTCAAAATCCATAGCCAAGCCAGTGTCGGTTTCATACCGGCGGCCGAGGAACTGGGGAGGCGTCGGTGAGCCTTAGCCGATCGAATCGTTTGGGTGCCGCCAGCGAATCAAACCTGCATTGGAATAGGCAGCAAAGACCGCCACGGCATACATTAATGTGACGGCTGTGCACCAGACGAAAATTGGCAAGAACACGAGCGAACGTGTGCCGGGATCGCTCAATAAGCCGCCTGCGTCGAACGTTACCAATCGCAGGAGAATCGACGTCACGAAGACTTGAATGGGGACCATCAAGACCAGCCCGGTCCAGATTGCCCAAGAACGATGCTGAACCGTTTGCCTTCCAATCCAAGCGAGAAATAATCCGGCGATCAAAAAGGTAAACATCCAAAACGCGATGTTCATTTGCTCAGCGCGCGGAAACGGCAGCAGGAAAATGTCATCGTTTCCAGAGATCAGTGCCAAAAGAGTCGAACCGAAGGCCAGCAACTCAACGGCCGCCGTCCCGATACCGAAGCAAATCATCATAATCCCGGCATCGTGGACGCGCCGGATTCGTCGTGCCCAAAGTAGAGTGCGGGCGAGAAATCCAGTGGGGCGCGCCGAAATCCGCTCGCCCTTGAGAAACTTTTCGATGTCCGCGATCACGTCTTTGGCCGACGCGTAGCGGTGGCTGGGTTCTTTTTCCATGCACTTTAGGCAGATCGTTTCAAGGTCGCGCGGTATGCGATTGTTGAGCGCTCGCGGCATGGGGGGCTCTTCCTGCAATATCTGCACGATGATCATCCGTGTGTCGCCTCGAAACGGCAGTTCGCCGGTCATTAACTCATACAAGATAATCCCCAGCGAGTAGATATCACTTCGCGCATCGGCTTCGTGGCCTTTTCCCGCGGCCTGTTCCGGAGGCATATAGGCCGGCGTTCCCAGGATTTGCCCGTCCATCGTCATCGTGATCTCGCCCGCTTCGCGCTTGGCAAGCCCGAAATCCATAATGTGAGGCTCGCCCTGCATGTCGATCATGATATTGCTGGGCTTGAGATCGCGATGGATCACTCCGGCTTCATGTGCATGTTGCAGAGCTTGGGCGATTTTCAGACAGAGTTCCGACGATTCCCTCAATGTCAGTCGCTGGCCGGTCAACCATTCCCGAAGGTTGGCTCCTGTCACGAATTCACTGGCGATAAAAATCGTCTCGCCAGCGCGTCCCACTTCGAAGACGCTCACGATATGGGGGTGTTTCAATTGCGCCGCCGCCCGTGCCTCGCGGAAAAACTTTTCAGTCTCTTCGCTATCAAGCTGATCCTTGCGAGGAACCTTCAGCGCGACAATTCGGTCGAGCTGGGTATCTCGCGCTTTCCACACCTCTCCGAAATGGCCAATGCCGACTCGATCCAATAGCTTGAAGTGCGCAACTGAGTGAACTCCTCCCGCAAATGTTGCGGTCGATTCCACCCCTAACAGATTGATGCTGCTGCCGCAGCTGGGACAGGCAAGTTCTCTAAGAGAGCTGTCGTCAACCAACTCAATCGGATTGTGGCAATGCGGGCAACGCGTGTGGATGCCTTTGCCGGGCGGTTTCGGCGTTGGCAGTGTGGGAAAGCGGCGGCGAAATTCGTTGGGCGTCAGATCGGGTTCGCTGGCGAATCGCAATTCGTATTCCAGATCCACAAGTTCTCGCAAAGTCGCCTTGTCCTGTTCCAACTCTGAAAACCGTTGAAAATACTCCTCGATTCTCGCGTGCTCGCCTGCTTTGAGGCGATATTCCAGGTCAAGCGCAATCAGTTCCATTAACAGCGCGGCGCGTGGGGATCCAGGAATCTCGCGAACATAGTCCTCTACGCGCGGGTTTTCTCCGTCGACCCAGGCGCGTTCGAAGTCGTCGCATACACGGTCGATCAGATCTGCCGCCCGTTCGTCTGATGATTCAGAATGTCGGATGGTCTCGTCCGTCATGAATCGAGTTCTTTCGCCCACTTCTCGCGGATCAAATCCAGCTTGCGGCGGATCGTCCGCGAGGTCACGTTCAATTTTTCGGCGATCTCTTCGTTCGTGTGGCCTTCCATGCGCAACACGGCAATCAACCGCAACTTTTCGTCCCCCAACATGTCCATCAATCGATCGTGCTCTTCACCCAATCCGGTCAAAAATTCGGGGGATGGTTCATCATCGACGATCTGGTCAATGCCCCATGCCGCATCAGGGGACCAGAATACGGATTCACCGCGGACCGCACCGCCCCCTCTTTTCTGAGTCGTTTCCCGTCGCACGTGATTGCTGACCTTCCGCTTAGTCATCGTCAGCAACAACGCCCAGAGGTCATCCCGCTCTGAGAGTTCTGTAAAGCGTCCCATTTCCGCCCCACGGCAAAGACTCTTGAACACGCTCAGCGCGACGTCTTCTTCGTCGGCGACGCGGCGCGGCTGGTTTCTCATTTTTGCCTTGGCGAGTGTGACGAGTTTCTCGAAATACCGGTTCCAAAGTTCGTGCGAAGCGGCGGCATCGCCTGCTTTCAAGTTCCGAATCCACTCACTGACTGATTCGCTGGCGGATGTGCGATTCATGACACTCCACAATTCTAGCTTGCCCGAGTTCTTGCAATTTACCTAATGAGGCATCGCAAATCCAACACATTTCATTCAGAGAATCTTGAGGCTGACTTGTGGGGCAGGTTGTTAGGCTACTCTTGTGATTATGCCGTCCCCCACAAAATCCTGTTCTCCACGCCGGCTGGCGCATGCATGCATCGTGGGACGGGGAGCGGCTCCGCGTGACAAGGCAATTCATCCGGCGCGTTAATGGCCGACAATCGGCCCCGCACTCAATCGTTGAAAGTCCATTTTCCGGCAACTGTCGGTTTCGTACAGGCAGCCGAGGTCGCCGTTGGGGAAGCGGATCAGGCAGCTGTATTCGAAACTGCCGGGGACAATTTCGTGGGCCGGTTTCCAGGTTTGGCCTTCGTCGCGGCTGATCATGATTGTGCCGCGGGCGCGTTTGTTTTTCGTGTGCGGCAGCGTGTGCAACAGGATGCCCGGATTGTCGTCTTCGGGCCAGGCATAGCGGATCAGGCTCGACATGCATTGCGGTGTCAGCAGATCGGTGGCGAGACGGTGCGGCGACCAGGTTTCGCCGCTGTCGTGGCTGACCGACAATTTCCGAAACGTGCCCCCCTCCTGGTCGCGGGCGGAGAGCAGAATGCCCCCATCGGTCAGTTCGGCCAGTTGGGCTTCGTTGCCGTAACCGCCCGGCTCCGGTTCGGCGATTGTCTCGGACAGATTCCAAGTTTCACCACCGTCGTCGCTGTAGGAGACGCTGTTGGCCGATTTTCGTTTGCCGCCGCCGAGGTGGTAAACCTGGTAGTTGGGAAAGACGATGCGGCCACGATGCG
>CALFYU010000411.1 GCA_937952455.1 uncultured Planctomycetaceae bacterium | reverse complement strand
GTAATTATTTGCCCGCGAATTCCCCGGCCATCCACTCGGTTCCCGGTTTGTTCTTGCCGGGCAGTATTTGTCCGTTCCTCAGGTCGTATCAGAAGACCGCCGGGGAATCGCGGCCGACCTCCCCCACGGCTCTCCAAAACCGGGCCTGTACCTCCCACCGCAACTGCTCGTCCAGCGCGTCGTACCACGCCGGAATGTCCGGCTTGTGATAGCACCCCAAGCCGGTAATATCGAGACGCAGGCCCTTTTGCTCGGCCAATTCCAGTAGCCGCTTCAGTTGCCGCAGGTTCTTGGCGTTAGGCCGCGTGGGCGAATCCATGAAGCGGCCCAATTGCAGGTGAATGCGGACCACGTTCGCTCCCAGATCACGGATCTCTTGAAAATCGGACGCGACTGTTTTCCATTCATCGTGCCAATAGTCTTCCAGCAAGCGCCCGCCGTCATCGTGATCGTAGTTGACCCCCCACACGACAAATCGGCGCTGAGAGGACGCTTCGACAAAATGCGTGCCGTCGTCGCTGACACGAATAGTCGGCAACGCGTCTCCGGCGGCCTTTTCGCCCGACACGGCGATGTTCGGTAGACCGCAGGTGATGGCGAAGCCGATTGTCAAGATGACGAAATGTGAAGTTTGACAGAACAATGAAACTCTCCCGCTGATTTTTCCCCTGGACAAAGCCGCTTGCCCCCGGCGGCGAGCAAGATCAACCCGTTTCTTTGGCGACAACGGCGACAAAAGTCGCTCATATTAAGGAATTGTGGACGACGTCGAGACTCCCGGCAATAGCCTTGGGCCGGGTAACTTCCCCATCTTTTCACAATCTTCACGCACTGCGGTTCACATATTCCGTCCGGTCTCGTAAAATCGTTCGATGCGCGATTTTTCCGAAGGAGCGCAGGGCAAATTCGTATATTCTGAGGGAGGCGGATACGGCGGAATGGGTATTACGACGTTGATGGAGCCGAAGTTTCGCGGCGATATTCGTTTTCGCGGCGCTGCATATATCAAGGCGGAACGAGTCACAATCACGCACGTCACGGCCGATCGGATTTCCGCGGTGGTCAGCGACGGCGTTGGTTTTGAAACCCACATCGATCGCAGCAACGGCGAAGAATTGCATATGTATTGCACCTGCTTCAGCGGCGAAAAACCGTTGATGCACTGCAAACACCTCTGGGCGACGCTGCTGGCGGTGGAGTCCGAAGGGCTGATCGGCGGAACGGTCAAACCGGGGCACATTCCGCCCTTCGCGGCCGATCCCGCTCCGTCCTTGACGTTCGATACCGACTGGGAAGATGACTGGGACGAGGCGGAAGTCTTCGGCGGAACGCCGCGCCGCAGCAGTAGCAAAACGGCGGTTAAAGTTGAACAACAACTCCCCGCCTGGGCGCAGCGGCTGCAAGAAGTCAGCGACGCCATGCAGGTCGGCGGCACGGTTCCGGGGACCTCGTCGAAGGACCGCGAGATTTTCTTTGAGATTGACGTCGCCGCCAGCGAGGAAGCGAATCAGCTCGTCATCCAGACCTCCCAACGCGAGCGGCGGGCGAACGGGCAATGGGGCAAACTGAAGCCGCTCAAGTTGCGGTCCGGCCAACTCGACGAGGTCGAGGACGAGGAAGACCGCAAGATTCTCGCGTATCTGGCGGGCAGCTCGGCCGACCGCGGGACTTGGCATGCACGGCAAGCTGAGACGCAATCGACGGCGTTTCGCTATTTAGTCCCCTACGAATTGTGCGGACTGGTGCTGCCGATGATCTGTGCATCCGGGCACGGTCGCTATTTGCACGGTTCGGAAAAACATGCGACGGCGCTGAAATGGGACGAAGAATCGGCCTGGGAGTTGTGTCTGGACGTGCGGTTCGACGACGAGAACGACCAGTGGCGCGTCGACGGATCGTTCCAGCGCGAGGGGGACGAAATGCCCGTTCGCGAACCGCATTTGATTGTCCCGGGCGGCTACGTCTTCACGGAAACCAGCATCAGCGAATTCCGCGACTACGGTGTGTACGAATGGGTCCGGCTATTGCGGAGCCGCGACCCGATTGCCGTCCCCAACGGCCAAGAGAACTCGCTGGTCGATCGGTTGTTCGACATGCCTCTGTTGCCGCGGCTGACGTTGCCTGAAGAATTACGGCTGGAAGAGGTTCGCTGTGCACCGCAGCCTCGACTGATTCTCCGCTCTCCGCGAGGAGTGAAATGGCAATCTCGAAAGTTGCAGGGCGAGGTCTTCTTCGACTACGACGGCACACACATCCGTGCGACCAGTCCCCAGGGTGCCGTTGTGCAGCGCGCCGAGCGGCGCTGTATTCCCCGCGACCGTCACGTGGAGGAGCGGGCTTGGAAGCTGCTCACCGAGCACGGATTTAGGCGGCTGTTGGACCATCGGCGGCGAAACTCGGACGTTGAGATCAATGCGCGTAATCTCGGGCCGGCGGTGCGAGTCTTGGTAGGCGAAGGTTGGATCGTCGAAGCGGACGGCAGCCGCGTGCACCAGCCCGTCAAGTTGGGCTTTCAGATCAAATCGGGCATCGATTGGTTCGAACTGCATGCCGACGTCGATTTCGACGGCCGCAGCATCGATTTTCCGGACCTGTTGTCGGCCCTCTCCCGCGGCGACAGTACGGTGCGGCTCGACGACGGGTCGTTGGGGATTCTGCCGGAAGAATGGATCGCCCAATACGGGCTGCTGGCCGGTTTGGGAACGGCCGAAGAGGATCACGTGCGATTTTCGCAGAACCAAGTCGGCATATTGGACGCCTTGTTGTCGGTGCAGGAGGACTTCGAGTTCGACCAGAAATTCGACGACCTGCGTTCACAATTGCGTGACTTTTCCGGCATCGACAATGTCAACGAACCGGACGGATTTACCGGCGAATTGCGGACCTATCAGCGTGAAGGCTTGGGGTGGCTGCGGTTCTTGCAGGACTTTTCCTTCGGCGGCTGCCTGGCCGACGACATGGGGCTGGGGAAAACCATCCAGTTTCTGGCCTTGCTGCAGGACCGCAAACGGCACAGCCCGTTCGACCCGTTGCCGTCCCTGGTCGTCGTGCCCAAATCGCTGATCTTCAACTGGAAGGAAGAATGCCAGCGGTTTACGCCGGAACTGTCCATCATCGAGTACATTGGATTGGACCGCGCGGACCTGCGCGACAAATTCGCCGAGACCGATCTGATCCTGACCACCTACGGTACGCTCCGCCGGGACATTTTGGAATTGAAAGATATTCAGTTCGACTACGTCGTCCTGGACGAGGCCCAGGCCATCAAGAACGCGGGGTCACAGGTAGCCAAGGCATCGCGCCTGCTGCGGGCCAACCACCGGCTGGCGCTGAGCGGTACGCCGATTGAGAATCACGTCGGTGATTTGTGGTCGATTTTCGAGTTCCTCAATCCCGGCATGTTGGGGCGGGCCTCCGTCTTCAAACTGCACGCCGCCGATTCGCAGGATGCGCATTCCCGCAAAATGCTTTCGCAGGCGCTCAAACCGTTTATCTTGCGGCGGACAAAAAACGAGGTCGCCAAGGAGCTGCCGGACAAACTGGAGCAGACCATCCACTGCGATATGGGGAGCGAACAGCGCAAGCTATACGACGAATTGCGCGAACACTATCGCGCATCGCTGTTGGGTGCCATTTCGCGCGACGGCCTGGGCAAGACTAAGATGCACGTGCTTGAGGCCCTGCTGCGGCTGCGGCAGGCCGCTTGTCATCCGGCGCTGCTGGATCGGGGCCGGGCGGAAGATTCCAGCGCCAAGTTGGACGCGTTGTTCCTGCATCTGGAAGAATTGCTCGACGAAGGGCACAAGGCGCTCGTCTTTTCGCAATTCACGAGCATGTTGTCGATCGTCCGCAGCCACCTGGACAAACGGGGCGTGGTGTATGAATACCTCGATGGCCAGACGAGAAATCGTCAGCAGTGCGTAGATCGGTTCCAAAACGATCCCAAGTGCCCGCTGTTTCTCATCAGCCTCAAAGCGGGCGGATTCGGCTTGAACCTTACTGCCGCCGACTATGTCTTTCTGTTGGACCCGTGGTGGAATCCCGCGGTCGAGTCGCAGGCCATCGACCGGACGCACCGCATCGGCCAAACGAAGCATGTGTTTGCGTACCGGCTGATTTGCCGCGACACCGTTGAAGAAAAAATCGCCGAGCTGCAGAACAAGAAAAAGGACTTGGCCGACGCCATTCTGCAGGCGGATAATAACCTCATTAAGTCGCTGACGATCGAAGATCTGAAGCTGTTGTTGTCGTAGCCCGCCGGATTTCCGATTCTTACGGCGAAACGCCTCGTGGACCATGCAGCCGACCCCCTTTCCTCCCCAGCTTGCGCTCCGTCCGCCGCTGAAGTACGGCTCTTTGGAATTGCCGTCGCGGTTCTTATTGTCACCGCTGGCCGGTTTTACCAATCTTCCCTTCCGGCGGATCGTCCGCGAAATCGGCGGTGTGGGGCTCGGCACGACCGATCTGGTCAATGCGCGGGGGCTGTTGGCGGGTAATGCCAAAACCCGCGATCTGATCGCCACGTGCCCAGAGGATACACCATTTGCCGTGCAGATTTTCGGCAGCGAAATCGGTCCCATGACCGAAGCGGCGCAGTTGCTCGAAGGTCGCGGCGTCGACTCGATCGACATCAATATGGGCTGCCCCGTGCACCGCATCACCAAAGGGGGAGCCGGGTCGGCTATGATGTGCCAAGCCGATGCCACCGTGCAGCTCGTGGAAGCCGTGGTGAAATCGGTCAAAATTCCCGTGTCGGTCAAAATGCGGCTCGGCTGGGATGACGAAAACATCACCGCCCCGGAGTTTGCCCGCGCCTTCGAGGAAGTGGGCGTGGCGGCGATCGCCATTCACGGACGCACGCGACAACAAGGTTTCAGCGGCCACGTCAGTCGCCAGGGGATCCGCCGCGTGGTCGAAGCGGTCCGCTCGATTCCGGTCGTCGGCAACGGGGACATACGCAACGTGGGCGATGCGGCGCAGATGTTCGACGAGACGGGCTGTGACGCGATATCGGTCGGCCGCGGAGCATTGGCCAATCCTTGGATTTTTCGGCAATTGGTCGAGTGGGAACAGACCGGCCAATATTCCTCCGCCGGGAGCTTCGAGGATCGACTCGAACTACTGAAGCGGCAGTTCGGTTACCTTGTCGAACAGCGCGGGCTAGAGCGGGCGATATCCTCGTTCCGGAAGATGGGGCATTGGTATTTGAAATCAATGCACGTCCGGGCTTCGTTGCGGAATGATTTTCAGCAGGCCCGCACCTTAGAGGAGCTTCACGCGACCTTGGACCGCATCGCCCAGGCCGGTCCGGCGGTGGGTACCAAGACCGGCGAATTGCCCGAATACCGCATTCCTGTGCCGAGCGGGCCGATTGCGCATTGGTAGCCGGTCGAGAGTCCGACGGCATTCTACCGGGCATCAGTCCATGTGTCGTTTGGCGCCACGGCTGGCTTGTCCCGCATTAGGAGACGACCGGCGTTCTTTGGCATGTGTCGCCCCACGTAAAACGGCACTGGCGGACGAGCCGCCAGTGGCACCCAAAATGATTTGGGTGACATGCAAGTGGTCATACGATGCACTATTCGCGCTCGAGGGCATGGACGGCGTCGGCTTCGGCGCCTTCGAAATCTGCCGAAGTGGACGGATCGATTTCAATCTGCAGACGGACGATCTTGCGTTTGTCCGCCTCGAGAATCTTAAACCGTGTCTGCTCCCACTGAAACGTTTCCCCTTCGGCGGGAATATGCCCGAGGACCGAGAACGCGAATCCGCCGACGGTGTCATAGTCGCGGTCGTCGGGCAGCGCGAGGTTCAGCCGTTCATTGACGTCGTCGACGTGAACGCGGGCATCGACTTCGGTCACCGACGCGGACACTTTGCGGAACGGTTCCGCTTCAGCCGGGTCAAATTCATCGACAATTTCCCCGACGATTTCTTCCAGAATATCTTCCATCGTCGCCAACCCGGCCACGCCGCCGTATTCATCGAGTACAATCGCCAGGTGCACGCGTTTGGTCTTCATCATCTGCAGCAGCGTATCGATCCCGGTTGTCTCGGGGACGTAGAACGGCTGGCGAACGATTTCCCGCAATTCGGCGCTCACACTGCCATTGTTGTTTAAGAAATTAAGCAGGTCCTTGGCGTAAAGGATGCCGATGATGTCGTCGGGGCTTTCGCCGATGATCGGCACGCGGGAATGTCCCGCCTCCAGGAGTTTTTCCCGCGCGACCTCTAGCGGCGAGTCGACGTGAATGCAGGTCATGTCGGTCCGCGGGACCATGATGTCGGCGACGTCGGCTTGTTGCAGTTCCATCACCCGATGGATCATCGTCCGCGCTTCGGATTCCAAAACTCCTTCACGTTGTCCTTCGTCCACGACGGTCAAAATCTCCTCGGTGATGTTCGACACGTCGCCGTTTTCCGGCTCTTTCTGCCCAGCCAGACGGTGCACGATCGTATCGACCCAGCCGGTCAGCCAAATCACCGGTTTGAGCAAAAGCAGCAGCCCGCGGGTGAGTCCCCAGGAATAGTAGATCAGGGCCTCTCCCGCGACTCGCGAGATCGCCCAGGGAAGGATCACGGAGGCGAACAGCAACAGTCCCGCCAACAGCACCGCACTGCCGAAATCGCGCAGGGACCAGCCGGCGGCGTCCGACAGTGAAAAGCCCGACGCCAGCGCCCCGGCAATCATCGCACACGCCAGACTGAGCAGCGCCACGATTTCCCAGGCCAGTTTGGCGTGTTCATGATGGCGGAGAATCATTCCGAACCGCGCCAACTGCCGGCGACGGCGGCAAACTTCTTCCAACCGGCTCCGGGAAAAGTCGCAAAAACTGTATGCTGCCAACGCGGCGAAAAACAAAAGCGCCGTCGAAAATCCAGTGACCAGCAGCGATGTCATATCCTGTGCGCCTCGCACGTTCCTGAAAGATCAGTTCGCATTTCCCATCCGTTCAATGGTCGTTCCCCGAAAGTTGTTCCGATTCGCGCGGCACGACGTCCCACAAGGCGAGCACGTCCCGCTCGCGGGAGCGCATCAAGGCTCGCTCCGCGTCGCTGTGGTCTTCATAGCCGCAGAGATGCAGCAAACCGTGTACCAAGTACAATAATAACTCGTCACCGGTCTCCCACCCGAACTCCGCGGCGCGATCGGCCGCCATCTCAGCGCTGACGATCACCTCACCGCTAATCGTCTTACCCTGTCCCAGCGGGGAGCCATTGGGTGTGGCGACGACGTCGGGATCATCGCATTCGAGCAGAAAACTCAAGACGTCGGTCGCATAGTCGTGGTCGAGATATTGACGATTGAGCGCGTGAATTTCCTCGTTCCCCATCACGGCGACACTGATTTCCGCAGCCCGCACCTCTTCGACTTCCAATGTGCGTTGCACGACCTCACGGAGGAATGCCTCATTCACGGGAATGTCGTCTTGTGAATTGGCGATGTGGATGTCGTACACGGGATACTCGCGGCGGAAGGCTTAGGCGGTCTTTTGTTCGGGATATTTGATACGGCCGTGGTAAATGGCCGTCAACGATTTGACGAGCGATTCTTCGATGCGGTTGATCTCGCTGAGCGTCAGGCCGCATTCCTCAAATTGCCCGTCTAATAGGCGTTTCATCGTAATTTCGTGCACCAGACTTTCGATACGGGCCGGAGTGGGTTCGCTGAGCGTGCGGCTAGCACTCTCGACGGCATCAGAGAGCATCATCACCCCCAGCTCGCGTGATTGGGGCTTGGGGCCGGGATAGCGGAAAGACGACTCTTCGACGTTCGTCTTGTGTTCCCCCTTCTCACCGGCCTGTTTCGTGGCGGCGCGATAGAAGTATTCGACGAGCGTCGTCCCGTGGTGTTGCTCGATGAAATCGATCAGCGATTTGGGCAAGTTGTGCTGCCGCGCCAGGTCGACGCCGTCTTTGACGTGCCCGATGATGATCAACGTACTCATGGCGGGGGCCAGGTGTTCGTGACGCGACTCCGCACCGAGCATGGTATTTTCGATGAAGTATTGCGGTTTGAGCATTTTGCCCACGTCGTGGAAATAGGCTCCCACCCGCACCAACCGGCCGTTGGCGCCGATACTTTCGGCGGCCGTTTCACCGATCGTGGCCACGGAAATCGAGTGGTTGTAGGTTCCCGGCGCACGGCGGACCAATTCCTGCAATAGCGGGTGCGACACGTCGCTCAACTCCAGCAAGCTGATATTCGTCACAATACCGAATGCCGACTCCACGAACGGCAAGCTCCCGGCGACGAGAAAACCGGCGACCAGGCACCAGACGAACCCGCGAAACGCGTCCCACCAAAACTCGGAATTCATCCAGGGATTGGCGACCAGTTGATTGGACAAGATCGCCATGCCTGTCGACACAGCCAGATAGGTGATCCCCGCCCACAAACCGACAATAATCAGCGTCGAACGCGAATTCACGCTCGGCAAAAAGATGACCGACACTGCGCAGACGATGATAAAGATCACAAACTGATCAATCCCGGCAGATGTCGCTAACGTTAGTATCAAACCCAGCGTAAACGCGGTCAGGATGGCCAACACCTGGTTGTAAGCGATTGCCAGAATCATCACCGCCGCAAGCAAGGGAATGACCTGCATCCGCCAGGGGTCAAACGACAAAAATCGGGATGCGGCGGTTGTCCCAACAATCAGCGCCAGATAGACGGTCAACCGAGCGAGGCTCCGCACCAGTTGTGGTTCGTTCTTGACGAGATAGTAACCGTTCAGCGCGCCGACGACCAACAGCATGGCGACCACCGTGACGATACGCGTCACGCGATCTGTCCAGGAGGCCTGCTCGTCCAAGGCGGCGTATTCGGTTTGCAGCAGGCTCAGTCGTTCTTCATCGATCACCTGTCCCGGCAAGACGAGCTCGCGCCCCTTGATGTACGGATCGAACACGTCCGGTGTCGCGTCTTGCCGTTCCCGTTTGGCGTCGCGCGTCCGTTCGGGGTCATAGCGGATGAATTGCAGAGCCGCCGGCGGACGGCTGCGGATCCAATGGTCCAACGTCTCGCGCAGCGGAACGAGCGCCGGAAAATGAGACCAGCGGCTGCCCAGGCTCCCTCCCGAAGCCAAAACCGCTCCCAACTCGATCGCCGCCACGTCCACCTCACGGCGGGTGTCGTTGGGAAAAACGATCGTAACGCGGTCGCTCGGCGCGACGACATCATCCGGCAGCGTGCCGACCAGTAGCCCGGTCTGCTCCAGCGGCAGCAGGAATTCGGCGAATTCGCTGATGAGAATATTCAGGCTTTCCGCGGTGGCCACGGCGTTTGTGAGCCGTTGGAAACGTTCGGTCACCAATTCCCGCTGCTTCGGCAAATCGGCTTCGGCCGTTCCCTCTGGGACCACCAATTGAAACGCGGAGCGCAATTCGGGCGAGAGCGCATCGGGCGACGCCGCTTCGCTCAACTCCCGTAGTTGGGCTCGCAATTGGCTGGGAAGCTCCCGCAGTGGAGCCGAATCGCTCACGTAGACGTAGGGAACCGCGTCGGCGGCTTCCTCTTTGGCGCGGCGGGTGGCCGACGGATTGACCCGCGCGAAATCGGTCTGGGCAATCACGCCCACCGGCGGCCGCTGGCCCAGCCGATACGGGAAGGGCGTCTCCCACGCCTTGACGGCGATGACCATCACGACCAGTGCCACCAGACCGACCATGAGTTTGGCCATAAGGTGGCGGTTCGCCAGCTTGCGGAGCCGGTCGTCCCGCAGCCAGGACGACGATCGCAGTTCCGACGACTTATGCGTCCGCGCGCGCTTGTTGCCGAATGAAAACATCGTCAATCTCGCAAGCTCCGCGGCCGTAGGGATTCAGTCGTTCGCCGACCGGGACTCGGAGGCTCCTCGGCCTCATCGCCGACGGTGAGACCGATTGTTCTTGGTTTCCGCATCGTAGGCCTTCACAATTTCTCGAACCAAAGGATGCCGGACAATGTCCCGGCCCGTCAAACCGACGGTCTTGACGCCGTCGATGTCCGACAGACGCTCGATGGCGTCCGCCATGCCGCTTTGTATGTGGTCGGGGAGATCCGTTTGTGTCGTATCGCCCGTCACCACAATCTTGGAGTCGATCCCCATCCGCGTCAAAAACATCTTCATCTGCGTGGCGGTCGTGTTCTGCCCCTCGTCCAAAATTATGAACGTGTTGTTCAGCGTGCGGCCCCGCATGAATGCCAGCGGCACAATCTCGATCACATCCCGCTCCAAGTACCGTGCGACCTGGTCAAAGCTCAAGATGTCGTTCAGCGCATCCAGGAGCGGTCGCAGGTAAGGGTTGACCTTGGCCAGCATGTCGCCCGGCAAGAATCCCAACCGTTCGCCTGCTTCCACCGCCGGTCGCACGAGCACGATTTTTCGGACCAACTCCTGCCGCAGAGCGTTGACGGCCATGGCCACGGCGAGATAGGTCTTTCCGCAACCGGCCGGCCCGGTGCAGAAGACGACATCGTGATCCCGGATAGCGGCGATATAGTCCGCTTGGCCTTTGGTTCTCGGAACGACACGGCGCGCCTTATCGAGCAGGTCGATCTCTTCGGACGGTTCCGAATCGCCGTTCGTTTCGCCCAGCACGGCAGAGACGTCCGCAACGTCCAGATGCCCCTTGGTCTCGATGATCTCCCGCATTTCGCCGAATGCGGCCAGACCGAGCCGGATTTGCTCTTCGGTCCCCCGAAGATGGATCTCATCGCCTTGTATGGTCACCTCGACACCGGTCGATTCCCGCACACGGCGGAGATGTTGATCGCGCGCTCCGAATAAAATCAGTATCTGACTCGGATCGAGAAACGATATGGTCGTTTCGGTCATGCTTCCCTACCAGGAGAATGGGTCATCCCTCGCGGCGTTGCGCGAACTCACAAGTATTCTACTTTGCCGATACGTGGGGGGAAAGTCTTTCCCAAAGTCCACGCCGCAAAATGCGTGCAATTCGCACAATACGACCGCATGATGAAAAATGCGCAAAGTTTACCGAGGACTCAGGCCCTCGCCTTAGGTAATATGGACACATTCCTCGCCAGACACGTTCACCGTCCGGGGAAGATTCCTTCACTCCGCCCCTGCCAAAAAGTAATCGTCGTCGCCGATATCGGGGATTCCGATAACGAGCACCCGCATTTGACCTGTCGCACCATGCACGGTGCCGGGTGGAATCAACGCCACGGACCCGGTCCGCATCGCGTGCTCGACACCGTCCAAATGCAACGTCCCGGCTCCGTCCAGCACGTAGTACAACTCGGTCGCGCGTTTGTGATAGTGCAACTTCGCTCCGTCAATGTCGACTGCATGCACCCAGACGGGGGCACCAGAATCTTGTCGACTGATCAACAAATCCCGCCATCCGCAGGCACTCCGCTCCCGCGGCGTCTCTCCTTCATGACGCACAATGGCCAGGGGCGTCACTGAATCCGATGTTGTCATGGTCTGTCCTTCTCGATGCGTGGGACGTTGGTTGTTTCTAATGCAGCCTAGCGTCATCATACGTGCTGCCCTGCCGAAAGGTATCAATTCGGCCCCTTTTTTCTCTCACCCGCATTCGCTTTCTAATAGCCATGTTCAACAATCTTCGCATCATCGACCTCAGCGTGCCTTTGGAGCACAATGCCCCCGGTGAACCGAT
>CALFYU010000410.1 GCA_937952455.1 uncultured Planctomycetaceae bacterium | reverse complement strand
CGCTTCATCCAACTCACCAGCACCGGTTGGGACCATCACAACAACCTGCGACAGGGACTAGCCGATCGCTTCCGCGACATCGACCGGCCGATCGCCGGTCTGATCGCCGACTTGAAGCAGCGCGACCTGCTGAAAGACACGCTGATTGTTTGGGGGGGCGCGTTCGGCCGCAGCACCGGTGACGACAAGGGAGACGGCAACGGCCGGGGCCATAACGGCCAGGGCTTTACGATGTGGCTGGCCGGCGGCGGCGTGAAGGGGGGGATGACCTATGGCGAAACGGACGAATTCGGCTTCGAAGCCGTAACGGACAAAGTCCACCTGCACGATCTGCACGCGACGGTCTTGCATGCGATGGGGATAGACCACGAACTGTTGACCTATTTCCACCAGGGCCGCGAAGAAAGCCTCACCGACGTCGGCGGCCACGTGATCCACGAAGTTTTCGCATGAATCCAATCCCATGATCTCGCCCGCCAACATCGTAGGGTGCGTCGCGACGCACCTTTCGAGGCAGGACGAGCGATTTCCCCAACAGAAATGCACATGGCAAACGCATTGAAAAAACTCACCGCAGAGGGCGCGGAGAAACGCAGAGGAGATTGGTTTGTGCTTGCAGGATGGACTATGCCACTCCACTCTGCGAATCTCTGCGTCCTCTGCGGTGAAACATTATCGCACGAGCAGCGTTTCATCGACATTAATGCGCAGAATCACGACGTGAGAATCGGCTGGCGGGAGCCGGCCCTACGATAACTGGATAATGCATGAAGAGTTTCGTTTCCTCACAGCCGCAACTGCTCAGCCAGATGAATGAGCGGATGGTGCTGCGCGTTCTGCAGGCGAACGGGCCGCGCTCGCGGGCCGAAGTTGCGCGGCTGGCCGGTGTGACGGCGCCGACCGTCTCCAAAGCGGTCACCTCGCTACTGCGCTCCGGGATGCTCGAGGAATTTGACGTCAACGAAAACGCGCGCGGCCGGCCGGCCAAACGGCTGCGGCTGGCCGAAGACACGGCCAAGGTGGTGGGGTTGGTCGTCGATTCACCGACGTGCCGGATTGTCACGACCGGGCTGGACGGCAGTGTGGCGTCCGGCACGCAGGGCGAGTTTCGCACGCCAAAAACCTACCGGCAGTTGGTCGACAAGGTGGCCGAACAGATCGCGTCCCTGCAATCGGTGCGCGGGGTCAAAACCCTGGGCATCGGCATCAGCCTGCCGGGGCTGTTCGATTATCGCGAGGGGCGTTCAATTCTCTCCCCCAACGTGCCGATCACCAACAATCAGCGTCTCGGCAAGGATTTGACCGAGCGCCTGGGATTGGAGTGCGTCGTGCTGCAAGAATCGGACGCGCTCTGCCTGGCCGAACGCCATTATGGGCTGGCCCGCGGCGTCGAGGATTTTGCGATGTTGGACGCCAGCACCGGCCTCGGCTTGGGGGTGTTGATCGGCGGCCGGCTGCTCAAAGGCAATAGCGGATTGGCGGGGGAGATCGGCCACTTGCCGATGGTCCCCGATGGACTCCCCTGCGGTTGCGGCCGGGCGGGGTGTTTGGAGACGATCGCCAGCGACCGGGCGCTGGCACGGCTCGTCTCGCAGCGAATTGGGCGAGAATTGAGCATCGAACAGATCATCGAAGCGGTCCGCGGCGGCGACTTGAACGTTGCGGACGAATTGCAGAGTGTCGTCCGGCCTCTGGCGTTCGCTCTGGTCACGACGATCAACCTGTTCAATCCTAAGACGCTGTTTGTGCACAGCCGCATGTTCGACGTCGACGAGACGTTTTTTGACCGGCTCATCGAGCGCACGGCATTAATGGCTCTGGCCCCCTCTTTTGCGGATTGCCGGATCGAACGGGCGCGCGGGAGCAAACGCGAAGGGGCGATTGCTGGGATCATCGAGCACTTGACCGATTCGCGGGTCACGGAATCGCACGCGCATTCGGTCAAGGTACTTTGACTGGGCCGGTGCCGGTCGCGCAGCACACTGGCGGACAGGCCGCCAGTAGCACCCGCTGTGCTATCGTTTCGTTATTTTTTCTTGCGATAGACGTGCGTCGCGTGGCCCAACAGGCCTTCGGCCGATTCCATCAGCGTTTCGGACATGGTGGGGTGCGCGTGGATCGCTTCGGCGACGTCGCGGGCCAGTGCGCCCATTTCGATGGCCAGCACGCCCTCGGCAACCAATTCCCCCGCCCCCACGCCGACGACTCCCACTCCCAGAACGCGGTCAGTTTCGGGGTCGGCGATCATTTTGGTGATGCCTTCGGTGCGTCCCAAGGTCTGGGCCCGGCCCGATGCCGCCCAGGGGAAGCGGAAGACGTTCACCTCGCGGCCTTCGGCCTTGGCTTCGGTTTCGGTCAGTCCGCACCACGCCAATTCCGGGTCGGTGAAGACCACGGCCGGGATGGCATAGGGATGATACGCGGCCGGTTCGCCGGCCAGTGCTTCAACGGCGACTTTGGCTTCATAGGTCGCCTTGTGGGCCAACATCGGTTCGCCCGCCACGTCGCCGATGGCCAGCAGACTTGAATCGGTCGTGCGGCGTTTGTCGTCGACCTTGATGAACCCGCGGTCGGTGAGCTCGACTTTTGTGTGCTCCAGGCCCAAGTTGGATGTATTGGGGGATCGCCCCACCGAGATCAATACGCGGTCGAACGTCTGCGACTTTTCTTCCACCTCGCCGGAAAGTTCCACGGTGATGCCGTCCTTGCCCGGGACGAGTTTTTCCACTTTCGTTTTGAGGAGAATCGAGGCGAATTGTGATTCGAGCCGTTTCGCCAGCGGACGCACGAGATCGCGGTCGGCGCCGGGCAGCAACCCGTCGGTCATCTCCACGACGGTCACCTTAGAGCCGAGCGCGGCATAGACGGTGCCCATTTCTAGTCCGATATAACCGCCCCCCACGACCAACAGTCGCTCGGGGACGTCCTCCAGCGCAAGCGCGCCGGTGGAATCCATGATGCGGGGATCATCGACCCGCAGCGGACCGGGAATCACCGGCGACGAACCGGTGGCGATGATGCCGGTCTTGAACGTCAACTTACGGGTCTCACCGTTTTCGGATTTCAACTCCAGCGTGTGGGAATCAACAAACGATCCCCGTGCGCGGATCAATTCCACCCCCCGCGCCTGGCAAAGTCCCGCAATCCCGCCGGTGAGTTGATCGACGACGCCGTTTTTCCAATCGCGGAGTTTGTCGAGATCAATCTTCGGGGCTTCAAACGTCAATCCCCATTCGGCCGCTTCCCGTGATTCGTTGATCAGCCGCGCCGCGTGCAGCAAGGCCTTGGAGGGAATGCATCCGCGATGCAGGCAGACACCACCCGGTTTTGTTCCTTCATCGACCAAGGTGACCTGCATGCCGGCGTCGGCAGCCGCAAACGCCGCCGGGTATCCGCCCGGACCGCCTCCCAATACGACTAGCTCGGTGTCAGACATCGTTTCTCATCTCGTGTGTGCTGATCAGCCTCAACAACCGGTTGACTTTCGTGGCCAAACGGTCGTCGATCGGCCGCAAACGGCGACCTCGCTTAAGAGACTGAGGGAATGGTTTTCAGAATCGCGACGGACCGCCGTTATACGTTCGCCAACAGTCCAAACGGCTGCGCCAGCAGGGCGGAGAGCCGGACGACGAATTTCGCCGCATCGGCCCCGTTGATCACCCGATGGTCGTACGACAGCGAGATTGGAAGCATCAGGCGCTCTTCAAGTTTGCCGTCCACGACCGCCGGCTGCCGGTAGGAACGGGACAGTCCCAGAATGGCCACTTCCGGATAATTCACGATCGGTGTAAAGCCCGTGCCGCCGATGCCGCCCAGATTGGTAATTGTGAACGTCGCTCCCTGCATTTCCGCCAGGACCAACTTGCGTTCCCGCGCCTTCTCGGCGAGCTGCGCCAATTCGTCGGCGATCTCCAAAATCGACTTCAGGTCTGCGTCGCGAATCACCGGTACGACCAACCCGTGCTCGGTGTCGACCGCCACGCCGATGTGGTAATACTTTTTGTAAATTAGTTCTCCCGCCTCGGTATCGAGGCTGCTATTGACGTGCGGCATTTCGGTCAAAATCTGCACGCAGGCCTTTAGCGCAATGGCGGTCATCGTGATTTTCGGTCCGCCCTTGCCGGTCGTGTTCAAATACTCTTTGCGCACGCGCTCCAGCGCCGTAATGTCGGCCAAATCGTGCTGCGTGACGTGCGGAATGACCTGCCACGACGTGCTCAGCTGATCGGCTGAAGTGCGGTTGAGCTTGCTGACGCGCTGCCGCTCGATGGGGCCGAACTGCGAAAAGTCAGGTAGGGGGGGCACGGTACGGCCTGCGCTGGTTCCCGCGGGCGATTGCAGCCGGTTTCGCACATACGCTTCCACGTCCTCTTGGAGGATTCGTCCGTCCG
>CALFYU010000409.1 GCA_937952455.1 uncultured Planctomycetaceae bacterium | reverse complement strand
GGGTGCTTCAGTTTTTTAACCACTTCCACCTCGCTCTCGAACCGCGTGGCGATCTTCTTGTCGGCGGCGATCTCCGGCGGCAGGATCTTGACCGCAACTTCGCGATCGTTTTTCACGTACCGCGCCCGGTAGACGACACCCATGCCGCCTTGCCCAATTTTTTCTTTTAGCTCAAACGGCCAAATCCAGCGATTTTCCATCGCACCCGCTCAACACAGCACTCAACGGAGGTCGTTTATCGCGCGGGCTGCAACCCGCACAATCAGAAAGCATGCCGGGAATCGCCGAACCGCGAAGGGATCTCTTGACCAGCTTCTCCACAGTACCGCCTTCCAGGCCAGATAATCAATGCCGAAGACTGCCAGAAAACTCAAACGAAATGATTTTTGCAGGACAATTCAACGCAATCTTCATTGCAAAAAGTGATCGAATCCAAGTTAATCGATGCGTTCGATTTGCTGACGATACGCCTTGGTTCTTGTTGTAGCGCAGATGACTCAGTCGCAATGCTCCGTCTTCAAGAAATCGTCCGTCACGATACTTTGGAGGCGGCAAACCGCAGCCGGACGTAGTCGACCGTCCAACGGCCGTCTTCATCACGCAGTGCGTCCAGTAAGGCCTCCTGAACCTCGCGGAAAAACTTGGGGTGGTCATCACCCGGGACGACGGCCAGAAAACTTTCAGCAAACGTTTCCAGCCAATCGATCAACTCACCCGGCAGCGGGGTGGGACGCGGGATCAATTCGATTGAGTCCACGTGAAACCCCGCCGAGAGAAGTTTCTCGCCATATTCCTCCGGCGTGGGAAAGTACCAAGGGTTCAGCGATTCACCGTCAATTCCGCGGCGGGCCAGGGCGGCATAAAGTGCGCTTTCGACGTGCGCAACATTCCCGGCGCCGCCGAACTCCCCCACGAATCGGCCGACCGGCTTCAGTGCGCGATATACGCCGGCGATGACCGCGTCGGGGCGTTTCATCCAGTGCAGCGCTGCGTTGCTGAACACGGCGTCGAACTCGCTGACAAACTCCAATGCTTGACCGTCCGCCACACGGACGTCCAAACCGCGCTCACGCGCCGCGCGGCTTTGGCCTTCGCTCGCATCAACACCGACCACCTCGCAGCCGGCGTCGACCAGTTGTTGGGTCAGCACTCCGTCGCCGCAGCCGAGATCCAAAATCCTTTCGCCCGGTCGCGGGGCCAACAAACCCACGACCGCCTTGCCGAATTCCGCCACGAATCCGGCGTTGCGAGCATAACGGTGCGGGTCCCATGTCTGGTTTTGCGTCATCTCGGCCTCTCGTTTGAAATCTGACGTTCGATTATTCTAACCCTCGTCTTGTGGACGGCAAATCCGTTTTTTGGGTTCGGTAACGGTGGGTATTGATATATTGTCGAATCCAAATGCCCTGGGGAATGTCTCCAAACAGGGAGCGTCGTGCACGACCGCAAGCGGTCGGTTTGGGGCTTTGCTGCCGCTATTCGTTCAATCTACAGTCGCGTCACAGACCGCGTTGCTCCTTTTGACTTCGCGGCGGTGAGCGACTATCGTTACGTCGATCGACACGTTCGTACCCATCGCCGTGGTCAGAGCGGTACCATTTGACTTTCGGCGACTTTGACGAATACACCCCGTAGCGCGAGTGAGAACATTATGGCACGCATGAATCGTCAAATCACCCTCGCCGCACGTCCGGTGGGCCGTCCGCAGGAGTCCGACTTTGCCCTAGTGGAATCTTCCATTCCGGAATTGGAACAGGGACAGTTTCTGATCCACACGATTTACCTGTCGGTCGACCCCTACATGCGGGGGCGGATGAACGACCGCAAGTCGTACGCCGAACCGGTGAAATTGGGCGCCGTGATGGTCGGCGAAGCGGTCGGCCGTGTCGTTGAATCCAAGCATCCCAAATTTGACGTCGGGGACTTGGTCGCGGGAATGATCGGCTGGCAGGAATACTGCGTGACCGACGGCCAGGACATTCGCAAGGTGCGCACGGGAAACCAACCGATTTCGACGGCGCTAGGCGTGTTGGGCATGCCGGGTTTGACGGCCTATTTTGGCCTGTTGGAAATCACCAATCCGCAGGCGGGCGAAACGGTCGTCGTCTCCGGGGCAGCGGGGGCGGTCGGCTCGACGGTCGGGCAGATCGCCAAGATTCGCGGCTGCCGCGTCGTGGGCATCGCCGGCAGCGACGAAAAGGTGAACTTTTTGACAGATGAACTCGGATTCGACGCTGCCTTAAATTACAAGACCACCAAGGACTACATCGCCAAGTTGGCCGAACTGTGCCCCGACGGGATCGATGTCTATTTCGACAACGTCGGCGGACCGATCACTGACGCGGTGTTTCCCCTGATCAACAAGCACGCACGGATTTCTATCTGCGGACAGATCTCGCAGTACAACGCGACCGAATTGGAACAGGGACCGCGGCTATTGTGGAAGCTGATTGAAAAACAGGCGCGGGTCGAAGGGTTTCTGGTGTTTCAATTCATCGACAAGTTCCACACCGCACTCGCTGACCTTGCTAAATGGGTCGAAGCGGGGCAGATCAAGTACCGCGAGCACATCCAAGACGGGCTGGAAAACGCTCCCAAGATTTTCCTGGGCCTGTTCGACGGCGAGAACATCGGCAAGCAACTCGTCCGCGTCAGCCCCGAAGATGACCACAAGTAGTTTCAAAACCCTCTGACGCGTCACGCAGGCGGTTCTATGCAAGATTTCCTCACAAGCACAACCGGGTTTTGAAACTGGTTCTAGCCGCAAATTGTCCACGGGGGCCACTGGCGGCTTGTCCGCCAGTGTGATTGCACGCCGAAACCGCGGCACTGGCGGACAAGCCGCCAGTGGCACCCAATCGCTCACAATTGACGTGCGCGCCGCACGTTTTCTACGACTAGTGCAATCGTCATAAGCCAAAATTTGCGCGCTGTATTCTGAGAATCAAGCGCCGCGACTGTGAATGCGATTGTGCCAGCATGTTGCCGAAAGCCAACATGGGATTATTGCGCTTCTACGAGTTTTTTTCCCGCGATGATCCCAAGGGGCTTCACACCATGATTTTGCGAATTTGTCGTTTCGGCGGGCTGATGTTGTTGATTACGGCGTTGGGACCGGCGGCGGCCCAGGCCGGGATGGTCTCGTATACGGCCGACGTGTCGGACGGTCCGGGATACAATCGTCCGCAGGCCGATACCCCGCCCACAACGCTGTCGGGATTTGCCACCAACAACTACTTTGACGTCCAGCCGTTCCACGTCGATCTGGCCGGCACGTACCGCATGGAAGTCGTGGCCCACCTGTCCGGCGCTATTGATTCGTATCTGATCCTCTACGAAAACGGGTTCGATCCAGCCGATCCACTCGCAAACGCGCTGGAAGCCGATGACGACGATGGGGCGGGACTGTTGTCAAGGATCAATTACGACCTGGTCGCCGGTACCAACTACTTCTTGGTCACGACCACATTCAGCAACAATCTCTTGGCCAGCTACACCAACGAGATCGAAGGCCAGGGGAACGTCCGCTTGGGCACCGCCAGCGCCGTCCCGGAACCGAGCAGCATCGTCCTGTTGGGCATGGGCGGGATCGCCCTGGCCGGTTTCGGCTGGCGGCGCAAGCGGCAAAACGCCGCTGCATAATCTTGGCAAAGTGCTCGCGATCAGTACTGCTCAAGATCCCATCACGAGCGGGCGGCGCGCTTGGGCCGCCCGCTACGCATTCTCGTGTGAAACACTTATACTGTTGTCCTGACCGGGCGGGTGAACCGATCACCCGCCCAAAACGTTTGATCACCGCTGGCCGGATCACGCAAGGACAACTGTCATGGCACGATTATTCGCTTCGCTTATCCCCATTCTCGCGATTGCCTCGCTGGCCGCGGCGGCGGAGCCGGTTCGCGAGCGAATCGAATGGGTCGACATCTGGGTCACCGACGCCGACAAAGACGACTTGCCCCGCGTGCTGTTCATCGGCGACTCAATCACACGGGGCTACTTCCGCGACGCCGAGAAGCCGCTGGAGGGCAAAGCCTATTGCGCCCGGCTGGCCACCTCCAAATGCGTCTGCGATCCGTCGTTCGACGCCGAGATTCTGTTGCTGCTCAAGCAATATCGCTTCGACGTGATTCACTTCAACAACGGGTTGCACGGCTGGGGTTACAGCGAATCGGACTATCGCAACGGACTACTAGAGTTCCTGGCGACGGTCAATAAGCACGCCCCCGATGCCAAGTTGATCTGGACCGCGACCACTCCCGTCCGCGACTCAAGCGACCTGAAGAAGTTCGGCGAATTGAACGGGCGCGTTCAAGCCCGCAACCGCATCGCGGCGGAGATCATGAGACAACAGGACATCCCCACAGACGACCTGTATGAGCTAGTGGCGGATCATCCCGACTGGTATACGAGCGACGGCGTGCACTTCAACGAACAGGGTCGCGCCGCACAGGGCGCAGCCGCCGCGGCGAGCGTTGTCAAGCGCCTCGCCGGTTCAAAGAGCGATTGAACAGCGAACCACCAACCTGATAAATCCGGGTGCCACTGGCTTTGCCAGTGCTTGTTTGAAATTGTGGGGCCACGTGCAGCGCACTGGCAAAGCCAGTGGCACCCGCGCCGGCTACA
>CALFYU010000408.1 GCA_937952455.1 uncultured Planctomycetaceae bacterium | reverse complement strand
CGGAAAGTTTCCGCTGTCGGTGAGTGCGGGCAGTGCCGCCGGCAATTGTTTGCCGAACGCCTTTTGCAAGATCTCAGGCGTAACTTGTTGCTGCGGGGGCACAAGCACGCCGCAGGAGATACAGAATTGGAAGGCCTGATCGACGGAGATGTCCAGATCGATCACCTCGCTGCGGGGCACGCTCATCGTATAACCGGTCACCGGCATCGGCGAACTCGGCACCAATACGCTCACCATCGGTTCGCCGGCTGCGGTGGCAAGATCCAGCATGCTTTCGCCCGTCACCAGTCCCAGCGACCAGATACCCCGGCGGGGATATTCGATGGCCACAACCCGGCTATATTCAACTTCGCGTTCGGTCAGCAGAAAGTCGGTCACCTGTTTGACTGAGTAGTAGACGTTTCGAATCAGCGGCAGTTTCGCGAGGACTTTGGATTCGATCTTATGCACGAACCACGAACCCAGCCGCGCGGTCACCAGCCGGCCCACGAAATAGACGCCCACGACGGTCAGCAGAATCGCAAGCGCACTGAGGTGCCAAAAACTGTAGAAGTATTGCGTCGTGACGTAATCCATATACGCCCCGATCGCCGTCGGCGGCATCGCTTGCGGTCCCACCTGACGTTCGACCGTCATGTAGACGTGTAGCGGGATGTACCCGCCTCCCATCGGGACATAGATATTCTTGGAGTAAGCTTCGTTGTTGTAGGAGTAGTCCTCGCGGGCCGTGTCTTCGCGGATGATGGTTTCCCAAGCATATTCCCGGTCGGACTCGTTATTTCTCTCGGGTTTTTTCAGCTTGGCCGCGATCATCTCGTCGATGTCGGGAATCCGGTCCTGCAGGCTCGGCGTGATGCGGTAGCGGTTTCCCAGGCCGGGCAGGGCCGGCAAATCGCCGCTGGGCAGCAGTTCCCGTTCCTGGCGAATTTCGTTGACGGCGCTGGCGATCACCCACCGCACACCGTCGCCGATCGGCTGAATGATGTAGGAATTCAATCCCTGTCCGACCCACAACAGGATCACCAGCGTCAAGATCGGCGGCAAGCTGATCGACAGCCCGCGGAGAAACACGCGCGTTGCGGCCCCTTTGGGGAGTTTCTTTTTGATGCGAGGGGCTTCATCGGTCATGGGAGTTGGTCTCGATCGTCGTAGCGAGCGCTCTTTGTACAACAGCGCTACCTAGTTGTGTTGGTCGTCCAAACAATGGGGTGCCACTGGCGGCTCGTCCGCCAGAGCGCACGTAGAACGACGTTTCGGAGCTTGGAGAAACCAACCTCAAAAGGCACTGGCGGGCAAGCCGCCAGTGGCACCCAACGTCGTCATTTGAAAAACATCAGGACCCGCTTTGCATTGCGTCGTATTAAGGGGTGATTCGCCCGCTGCTCAAAAGTCGCGGACGGTGCGAGCGACCACGGCTGTAATAACGCGTGCGGCGCCCGCCCGTTTGAGGACCCGCGCCGCCTCATGCGCGGTGGCTCCGGTCGTCATGATATCATCGACCAACAGCACCGTCGCCGATTCGATTTCTTCCGGATGGCCGACTTTGAAGGCCCGCCGCACATTGTCGCGCCGCCGGCTGGCCGGCAACGTCCGTTGCGGCTTGGTCCAGCGGGCTTTTTGAAGTATATGGTCGCCCAGCGGGACCTTCAAGATGTGTGCCCAGACACGCGCCAACGTTTCCGCTGAGTTATGGAATCGATACAAACGCTGCAACCAGAAATGCGGCACCGGCACCACGACGTCGACGGCCGCATCTCGAAACGCGTCGCCCCGCCGCTCCCACTGCAAACGCGCCAGCCCAGCCGTCAGCGGTTCCTGCCGCGCCCGTTTGGACAACAGGCACGCCTCGCGCAGTCGGTCCGTGTAGACTCCCAGCCGAATCACCCGGTCAAACGCATATTGCTCGCGCACACAATAGTTGCAGCCGCCGGCCGGATTGACATGCGGACCGATCGGCGCCCCACACCGCTCGCAAGCCGCCCCGGCCCGGTCCAGCAGTTCCCGCCGACAACCGTCACAAAAATCCCCGCCTCTCTCTGACGCTTCGGAAAGCGCGGTGTGACACAACACACAATGCCGCGGATAGAAAAACTCAACAGCGCACCGCCCGAAGACCTGCAATCCCCGCCCGACACTTCTTAGCTCGCGCGTTCTCGGTGCTTGTGTATCCGACGGTGGTGCCATGCAAGAATACTCTTATCCGTGTTGAATCCGTGTCAATCCGTGGTAAAAAACAGCCGCTCATTCAGCCGCCAGATTGACACGCACGATCTCCTTATCGTTGCGGGCAAAAACGCTTTTCATCGCGAACGCCGGGTGGGACCAGATTGTCATGCGGCGGCGGACCTTGCGGGTCGGTTCGATCAATTGCGCGCGGCTGATTTCTTCGTAACCTTCGGGCGTCAGCCGGGCGATGATCAATTCCCCCTGCTCGTTGCAGATGAAGACCCGATCACCGTTGGGAATCAAAAACGCGTTCCACCAGCGGTCATCGCCAGTCGCCTCGTAGGTCTCCCAAACTCGATCGCCGGTCTTGGCGTCCAGGCAGCGCAATTGTCCGTAACTGCAAACGCCGTAAATATTCGACTCGGTGAAGATCGGCGTGGGCATGATCGAATGCAGTCCGTCGGTTTGCCGCTCGCTGTTGCTGTCTCCCTGCCACAGCAGTTTCGCCCCCGGCGGATTTGACGAGACCTCCAACATGCGGGGGCCGTTATAAAATGAAGTCACGAACAGCCGGTTCCCCTGCCGCTGCGGGGTGGGGATTGTTAGCCCCACCTGCACGTCGAACGGGAGTTCCCAATACGCTTCGCCGGTTTTGGGATTTAGCGAGGTGATCGCCGTCGGATGCCAGATGATTAACTGCCGCAGGCCGTCGAAATCGTAGATCACCGGCGGTGCATATCCTACGGCGGGGTCGTCAATCGCCCGCCACAACTCCTTGCCGGTCAGTTTGTCAAAACTGACGACGCACGCCCCATCGCGGCCTCCCACCAACGTGATCAACTGGTCGCCGTCCACCAGCGGCGACGCCGCCATGCCCCAATTGGGAAGCACGGTGCCGTATTGTTGGACGAAGTCCTTCTGCCAGAGGATCTTGCCGTCGCTGACGTCAAAGCAGAACATGTCCCCTTGTGTGCCGATGGTGTAAACGCGGTTGCCGTCCACCACCGGTGTCGCCCGCGGACCGTGGGCATAGCTCACCGTGTATTGCACGTCGTAGGCATGTTTCCACAGGATGTCCCCGGTCTCAGCGCTGAGACAAAGCACGCGCTCCTGGCGCTCTTCCGGCAGATAGTCGGTGATGAACACCCGCCCGTCGGCGACCGCTGGTCCGCTGTATCCCTCACCCAGCGACGTCGACCAGACCCGCGGCAGCAGTCCCGGCGGTAGGCTTTCGACGATGCCTGCCTCGCGCCAAATACAATCCCGCTGCGGCCCGCCCCATTGCGGCCAATCGTCGGCCATGGAGAGGCCACTGGGCAATAGAATCAATGTGGCGGCGACGAACAACGAGTTCCGAAGTCCCAGGCGATGGTCAACGGGTGCGAAGATTTCGCAAAGCATGTCGCGACTCCCGGCGAGGTGTTTGTGTGGGGCCAAGCAAAGATCGGCCGCAGGGTGCGGCCACGACGCAGGCCATCATACGTCGCTGGCTTCCGCAAGCCAACCACCGGTTTGTCGCCGCACGGAACTGCCAACCGCGACTTAAGTCGCCCCAGCAAAAAAGGGTTTGTCCGCCAGCTCGAACCACCGTGGGGCCAATCGCTGCCGGACAAGCCAGCAGTGGCATCCGATTTAGGTGTTGATCCTGCGCCTGCAACCGGGGAATTAAGCAGATTAGGCAGCGCCGCCGCCGTCGCCCTCTTTCTCCGTTGGCGGCTTTTCCGCTGCCGATTCGGGTGGTTGTTGGCGGACGAGCAAAATCATCCGCACGCGCGGAACAGC
>CALFYU010000407.1 GCA_937952455.1 uncultured Planctomycetaceae bacterium | reverse complement strand
TCCCGTCCTGTGCGTGCTGATGATTGCCTACGCGATGAAAATGTCATCCGGCGGAATCCGTGCCGTTCTGCGGAGCACGGCCAACCTGCGGGTGATTGCCATCGCCGCGGGAGTCGAGGTCGCCGTGACCATGACGATCGGTTTGATCGGCGTTTGGATGTATGGACCGATTGGGATGGCCTACGCCGTGTTGGCTGCGCAGGTGCTTGTCGGTGTGATTCTGCTGCCAAATTGGACCTGTATGGCGCTGGAGATGCCCAAGTCGCAGTATTACTTAAACATCTGGCCGGCCAGTCTCGTCGCGCTGCTTCCTCCCTTGGCGGTCGGGTTGATCATCGACCGTATTTGGGTGCCCGGACGCATGTTGGAACTGGTAGCGATCTGCGGGCTAATGCTCATTACCGCCGGGATCAGCGCATTTTTCATCTGTTTGCCGTCGCATCGCCGCGCGGATATCGTGACGTCCCTGTTGGTCTGGCGGAGGGTGAAGTCCGCGTGATTTGCAGGTGACGTGCGCGTTATCGATATGACATTGAACGCCGGGCTCATTCGATGAGTTCGCGTCTTGCAACTGTCCGGATGCTCGAAAACAAGCCGGCTGTTGACGAAAAAATTCTCAAGGCTGAAACCCATGCGTCAACGACTCCGAATATTGGCGCTTGTCCCTCCTGACAAGAACGCGAGGCGCAATGCGGCCTACACCGTATTGCAGGAAGAACTGATGGCGTTCGACAATGCCGGCGTCGAAGTGCACGTTGTCAATCCCCATACAAAGTCTGTGGCCCGCGTCCAACAAACGACGATGCATCCGATTCCCCGGATTCGAGAAATGTGGCATACGTTGCGATCGCTGCCCCGGATCCGTTCGCGGGCGATTCAGCGCGGGGGGATTGCCAGTCGCTTCTTTCAACAACTCAGGATCGCCCGCTACGACCTGGCCATCGAATCGATCATTCGCGCCCACGCGATTGACCTGGTGTATAGTCCATTCGGCTGGCCCCCGGGAACGGCGGGAATCGAACCCGCGCATCGCGTGGGAATTCCCGTTGTCGTGAGTCTCAGAGGTGCCGACGTGTTCGGCATTGCCGAAATTAACTATGGATCCGCGAAACTTGAAGATGTGATCACCACCACGCTCCGCCGCGCCGACCACGTCATCGGTGTCAGTCGCGCCTTGTCCGAAGAAGCGATCGCACTGGGTGTTCCCGCCGATCGCACCTCGGTGGTACTTAAGGGAGTTGACGTCGATCGGTTTTCTGTGGGAGACCGCTCGGAAAGCCGCCGCAAACTTGGCCTGGATGAAGTGCCGACGGTCCTGTTTGTGGGAAATTTTGTCCCCGTGAAAGGCATTGATACGTTATTGCGGGCGTTTGACCGACTGGTCGGCGACGTCCCCAGCGCGCAGCTTGTGATGTGCGGCGACGGCGACGAGTTGGAAAAAGTCCGGCGATTTCAGGAGGAATCTCCGGAATCGCGCCGCGTGATTGTGCCGGGTCGCGTGTCCCGCGAGCTGATTCCGGATTACTTTCGGGCCGCCGACGTCTTCGTGCTTCCCAGCCTCAGCGAAGGGTCGGGAAACGTCTTGTTGGAAGCCGCTGCTTGCGGCTGCCCGACGATCGGTTCAAACGTCGGAGGAATTCCGGATTATATCGAAGACGGCGTCACAGGACTCCTATTTGAGTCGCAAGATGATCAGCAACTCGCACGGCATCTCCGCCGCCTGCTGGAGAACCCCCACGAAGCGGCGCAAATGGGCCGTGCCGGGCGGGAGCGAACCGTGGAGAAGTTTCCGTACGGGCGCATGATTGATGAGATCCTAAATTTGTTTCAGCGCGTGGTCGCGCACTACAAGTCGGAGCAAGGGAATTCTCACCCCGTGATGGAACCGACGTCGGTCGCCGGATTGTAGACTTAAGTCACTGCGACCGCGGCGGCACCCAACTCAAATCAAAAAACGCGATCGTTTAGCACGACATGAATAACACAATGACCAGCGCCGACGAAATCGAGTTTTACGATCAACGGTGGGCGAAACACACCGGCGAGCGGCTTGACGGCAGACGCCTACTGCGGGCGACCACTATTTTGAGTGAAATCAGCAGGCTCAACCTCAGCGACCCCCGCATCCTCGATTTTGGCTGCGGAAATGGGTCGTTGGCCGCGATCATGCGGCACATAGGCACGGTGACCGCCATCGACTACAGTCCGGCGGCAATCGCCGCCGCGAAGGCACATTACGAAGGGATCACTTTCCTCGCCGGGGATGCGTTAACGGTGCCGTTGCCGGAGTCAGCGTTCGACATAGTTGTTTCCCAGGAAGTGGTAGAAAACGTGCACGATCAGCCCGCGCGCGCGCGAAAGCTATTGGCTCCCGGCGGCTTTCTGATTCTGACAACTCCCAACGCATTCACGTTCTATCGGGGCGGCGAGTACGACAAGGCACGCAAGGCGGGCAAGCTTCAGCCGCGTGAAGATATTTTGACCATTCGTGAATTGCGGCGAATTGTGGAACCGCATTTCACGGTTGCACGATGTTATACGATCTGTGAGGCGGGCCAAGAGGGACTATTTCGTGCAGTCAATTCAGCAACGCTCAGACGGTGGGTCCCCTTCTGGTCCAAAGTCAACGCCGCCTGCAACCTTGGGTTGCATACGGTACTTGTCGCTCGGGCGAAGTCGTGAAAGGTTGTTGCAGCTTGCCGCCGATTTCTAAGAGGAACGATTCGTGATGCAACTCTCCATCATCGCCGGCGCCCGGCCGAATTTTATGAAGATTGCGCCGATGATCCGTCCGTTGCAAAACGCCGGGTTCGCGACAAAGATTATTCATTCCGGGCAGCATTACGACCAGAAAATGTCGCAGACGTTTTTTGATGAGTTGGGCATCCCGCATCCCGACCTCAATCTCGGCGTCGGGTCCGGCTCGCACATCTGGCAGATTTCCGAAGTCATGCGGCGGTTGGAGTCTGAGTTCACTGAGCATCGTCCCGCGGCGGTCGTCGTGGTGGGGGACGTCAATTCCACGCTGGCTGCGGCGCTGACCGCCACGAAATTGGGAATTCCGGTCGCCCATGTCGAAGCGGGACTGCGGAGCTTCGATCGCACGATGCCTGAAGAAATCAACCGCATCATGACCGATGCGATATCGGACTGGCTGTTCACCTCAGAGCCGTCGGCGCAAATCAATCTCGAGCGCGAAGGAGTGCCCGCGGAACGGATTCATTTCGTGGGAAACGTGATGATCGATACGCTCCGCGCCAACTTGCCCCGCGCGCAGGCACAGCACGCGAGCCGGGAATTCGGCTGCGAGGATGGGAAATATGTGGTGCTGACGCTGCATCGCCCGTCCAACGTGGACGATCCTGATCGGTTGGAGTCGATTCTTAAAGCGGTACACGAGGTGGCCCAGGAACTGCCTGTGCTGTTTCCCGTCCACCCGCGTACGAAGGGGCAATTGCAAAAATTCGGCTTCACCGACCGGGCGGACCTCAACGGCTACCAGACAGTGCCGCCGCTGGGTTATTTGCCGATGTTGAGCTTGATGGAGCAAGCGCGGTTCGTACTGACTGACTCGGGGGGCATCCAGGAAGAAACGACGGCGCTGGGCGTTCCTTGTCTGACTTTGCGGGAGAATACCGAGCGTCCCAGCACCATCGATTGCGGCAGCAATCAACTGGTGGGCTGGCGGACGGCCGACATTTTGGAGGCCTACCGCAAGGTGATGTCGACAACACCCCGGACCGGGCGTATACCGGAACACTGGGACGGCAAAACTTCGGAGCGAATCGCCGCGATTTTACATCGTGACTTGGCGGCGACCGCGCACGACCACGTGGCGTCCTGAATTTGCCCAAGGGAAGAGGACTGGTGATCGATTCCGTGGAACAAGACTCACAGGAACTGGAGCGATCCGGACCGCCGTTGTCGGTTGCGTACGTCGTCCATACGTTCAATTTCGGGGGTTTGGAACGCTGTGTTGCGCGGTTGGTGAACGAGTTGGACCGCCGGCAATTCGCGCCTTCGATCATTGTTCTGGGATATAACGGCACAGCGGCGCGGTGGATAGACCGGGATGACGTGCCGATCATCGAGTTACAAAAAAAGCCGGGTAATGACCTTGGCGTTGTCCGGCGGCTGGCGAGAACCCTCCGATCTTTGTCCGTTGATATCGTGCATTCCCACAATTGGGGCACATTGGTGGAGACGTTGTTGGCGAGAAAACTCGCGGGAACCCCGGTCCACGTTCACGCCGAGCGAGGCATGGAACTCGACGCCCTGCACACGGCCGCGTGGAAACGGAAATTGCGAGGGCGGGCGACGCGGTGGGCGCTGGAGCGAACCGATTGCGTGGTGGCCGTCGCCGAAGAGGTGCGCGGTCAAGTTCTCAGGCGGTGCGGCGGCCTTACCAAAGAGGTTCTGGTCGTCCCCAATGGCGTGACCCGCCCGGCCGTCGATCCGGCCGGCCCGACCAACGATGATATCCGCCGTCAATATCACATCGGCCCCGCGGCGACCATAATCGGCAGCGTCGGCCGCTTGGTGCCGGTGAAGGATTTTCAGCTGGCCGTGGCGGCCGTGTCCCGCTTGCGGCATCGAGGCCGGGACGTGCACCTGTTGCTTGTCGGCCAAGGCCCGGAACTGGAGCCGCTCACGGCCCAGGCCGATGCGCTGGGAGTCGCCGACAGAGTGCACTTTGCCGGAGAGCGTGATGATGTGGGCAACTGGCTGGCCGCGATGGACGTGTACGTGAATTGCAGTCTGAATGAAGGAATGAGCCAGTCGGTGCTGGAAGCCATGGGGGCGGGTTTGCCGCTGGTGGTCACAGACGTCGGGGACAGTGCCTTATTACTTGGCGATCCGCCGACGATCGGCCGCGTCGTCCGTTCCGGGGATTGTGACGCACTGGCGGATGCCCTGGACGAATTGATCGTCGACGATGAGCAGCGTCGCCGCCTCGGCGCACAGGCACTCGTGCGACATCAGCAGGAGTACAGTCTCGAAATCATGGTCGAGCGATATGAGTCGCTGTACGAGGAATTGGCGGTGGCCCACACTCGCCGAAACGGCCGTACGCAGGCTACGGAGTTTGTGAAGTGAGTATTTCACTCGTCCTTTACCTGACATTGTTCGTCTTATTCGCCGCGTTGGCATTGATCCGGCCGGTGTGGGGCGTTTGTCTCTACATGTTGACGTTTTTTGCGTCGCCCCCTTATTGGTGGTGGGGACGCAGCCTCGCTCAATATCGCTGGAGTCTCTACGGCGGCGTCGGTTTGTTGATCGCCGTATTGATCTCGAATTCGCTCCAGTCGCGCAAGCGGGCCGACCCACCGAAAGTGCGTCGCCTGCGCTTTTTGGGGATGCTGATTCTCCTGAATGCAACTGCGGTGCACTTTGTGTTGTCGCGAAGTTGGTCCGTCAGCTTGCCGAGTTATGAGCTACTGGCCAAGCTGGTCTTGTTGTTTTTCTTGTTGGTCGCGGCCATCCGGACGGAGCGGGATTTTCGATTGGTGTTGTTAACGTTTGTCATCGGGATGGGGTACATCGGCTGGGAAGCGACGATCAATGACCGCGGCCACATCGTCAAAGGCCGATTAGAGGGGGTCGGCGCGCCGGGAGCGGACCATGCCAATCAATTGGCTTCGCTGGCCGTCACGATTCTGCCCCTGGCTGGCGTGCTGTTTCTGACCGGGAGTTGGAAGGACAAGGTGATCACGTTTCTGGCGACACCGTTCATTCTCAACGTGTTGCTGTTGTGCAACAGCCGGGGTGCGTTTCTGTCGGCGATTGCGTCCGCAGGCGTATTTCTTGTATTCGCTCCAGGGAAAATCCGTCGCCAAGCGCTGAAGCTGCTCGCGCTAGGCGCGGTTGCCTTGTGGTTGTTGCTGGGAGATCCCCAAATCATCGAGCGCTTCGCCACGTCGTTTGTCGACACCAAAGAGCTGGATGCGTCGGCGTCATCGCGTTTGGATTATTGGAAGGCCGGCCTCCGCATGATCAGCGATTACCCGCTCGGGGCCGGCGGCTTTGGATTTAAGCGCGTCCACGGCCCCAAATACATTCGACAGGTCAACAGCGACGAGTTCAATGCACGCTCCGTTCATAACGGATTTATCAACGAGGCCTGCGAGTGGGGCATACAAGGCCTCGGATTGCGGATGATGTTCGTTCTTACGGGCTTTCTATTGACCTTCCGCACGCTGCGGGATTGCGTCGCCCGCAACCAGACTTCGCAGGCGTTGTTGGGGTGCGCGCTGCTGTCCTCTTTATCCGCCTTTTTGAGCTCGTGCGTTTTCGGAGATTTTATGGATGCCGAATGGGGATACTGGTGCGTTGCGCTGATGTGTGTCTACGGCCGCATCTTCGCGCCTCAGAATTTCCCGGCGACCGTGGCACGCCCCGTGGCGTACGTCGCTCCGGCGGTCGAGATCCCGGCAAACGCTACGGTTGCCTAACGTCATGTGCTTTTCGCACTTTAACGTCCGACGGAATCGCAACGGCTCCTACGGATGAATTGCGGCTTTTTTAACATGTCCACTCAATCAGGCATTAACATGGTGACCACTGAAGTCAGCACGCAGGCCCAGCCGATCGGATACCTGGTCGGCACGAGTTACTGCGGTTCCACACTGATGGCGTTTCTGATGGATTGCCACTCCCAGGTTGTCAGTGTGGGAGAAACGTCTCCGAACCGCAAGGCCCGCCAAAACGGAGCCCGCACGATGAAATGTAGTTGCGGGGCACCGCTTTATGAGTGCAGCTTTTGGCAACAAATCAGCGATCGGCTTGCCCAGTCCGGTTCGTGTTTCTCGATCGACGAATGGAACAACGATTTTCGCTACCTCAATCCGGCTTTGCACAAGTTATTGCACGCCGAGTCGTCGAATCGAGTTCGACAGTACCTGAGTGTTTCGGCTGACCGCTGGCTACCGTTTCACAATCAGCGGATTGCGCGCATTAATGAGGCCAATTTTGACTTCGTGCGGACCGCCGTCGACCTGGCGAACGCGCGCGTGTTTTTCGACACCTCCAAGGGCATTGATCGCTTGCTGCGCCTAATGCGCTATAACAAATACGACCTCCGGGTCATTTATTTCGTACGCGACGTACGAGCCTTCGCTTTTCACGGAAAGCGAAAGGGCACGCCGATCGAATCCATGTCGCGCCGCTGGTTGGACTTTCACACAAACGCGCTGCGTTTTTTCCGGCAGTCGCCGGAATTACAGGTCCTGACCGTCAAGTATGAGGATCTCTGCGCGGAGCCCGTCGAATGGCTGGCTAAAATCCACGAACACCTTGGCGTCCCGCCGGAAGCGCCGCCAGAGACGATCGATGCAACACAACACCACATCCTCGGCAACAGTATGCGCCTGGGAGGAGAATTGCGGATCGAACTCAATGAAAAGTGGCGAGAAGGCCTGTCACCAGACGAAGTCGACCGCGCCTTGCGCGTGGCTGGAGAACTGAATCGAGAATTGGGATATGCATGACCATTCCGTTGCCACACGGCTCGCGGCTTTGTGCCGCAAGTGGGCTATGCGGTGGCTGACGGACTTCATCTGAGATCGGCTGACTTTTTGTAGACAATCTTCGTCATCATTCTTATTCGATAGTGCAGTTATGTGTGGAATTTGCGGGATGTGCTTTACGCGGACGGACCGTCCGGCGTCGTCCGAAATGCTCAAGCACATGTGCGACACGATTGTTCATCGAGGACCCGACGACGAAGGTACGTACGTCGAAGGACCGGTCGGGCTGGGGATGCGCCGGCTGAGTATTATCGACTTGCAGTCCGGATCGCAGCCAATTTTCAATGAAGATGGCACGATCTCTGTCGTCATGAATGGAGAAATCTACAACTTTCAGTCAATACGCGACGACCTCGTTAAGAAGGGGCACAAGTTTGCCACAGGCTCCGACACGGAAGTCCTGGTCTATCTTTATGAAGAATACGGCCCTGACTTGGTCGAGCACCTAAACGGCATGTTCGCATTTGCCCTTTGGGACCAGTCTCGCAGGCGACTCGTGATTGCCAGGGACCGCTTGGGACAAAAACCGCTGTATTATGCCTGGACGCGGGACGGCCTGGTCTTCGGCTCTGAGCTGAAATGCCTGCAGGTCTTTCCAGAATTGATGCAAGACCTGGACCACACAGCGATCTATCACTATTTCGTGTTGGGGTACATTCCACAGCCGCATTCAGTCTATGCCAACATCCGACAATTGCCGCCCGCTTCGCGAATCGTTGTGGAAAACGGGAAAATGGCGATCGACCGCTATTGGTCGCTGCCGACTCAAGTCGACTTCACCGTGCCCGCGTCCGAGCGCCAGGACCAGCTACGTTTGCTGCTTGCCGATGCCGTCAGGCTACGCATGATCAGCGACGTGCCCTTCGGCGCTTTTCTCAGCGGCGGCATTGATTCGAGCGTCACCGTCGCTCTCATGGCACAACAAAGTTCGTCGCCCGTGAAGACGTTTTACATCGATTTTGACGAGCCGGAGTTCAGTGAACGAGAGTTCGCCCGGTCGGTGGCTCAGCGCTACGGCACGGACCATCACGAACTGACGGCGCGACCGTCCGCGATTGATCTGATCGACGATCTCGTGTGCGCGTTTGACGAGCCGTTCGGCGATTCCTCATCCGTTCCCACCTACTTGGTGTCGAAATTGACGCGACAACATGTGACGGTCGCGCTTGCCGGTGACGGGGGAGACGAGGCTTTCGGTGGATACCGCCGGTATCAGGACATTCTCCAGCGTCGCACACGTTCAGCGGCCTTTCGAAAGATCGCGGGCCCCGCCGGTCGATCTCTGCAACGCGCATTGCCGCGAACGGCTCCCGGCAGACGATACTTTCGCAGCCTGGGTATGACAAACGACGAGTGGTTTGTCGTCGGCACCAATGAGCTGGAAGCACGCGACATTCTTGCGGAAGATTTCCTGGACGGCATATCGCCCAGCGCAACGTACGATCTCTTGTCTCCCTGCTTAGACGCCGCCGATCGAAGGGATGCCCTGGCGCCGTACACCTATTTGGACACGCACTACTACCTGCCCGGCGACATATTGACGAAGGTCGACCGCATGAGCATGGCGCACTCACTCGAAGTGCGATCGCCCTTTATGGACTATCGCCTGGCCGAATTCGCCGCGCGGTTGCCGGTCGACATGAAGATCCACAACGGAGTTACAAAGAAGATCCTGAAGGACGTTTTTGCTAAAGACTTGCCAGATGAAGTGCTGCGCCCGCGCAAGCGAGGGTTCTCCATTCCGCTGGAAAAGTGGTTCCGCGGCGAACTCAAGTCGATGCTGTCTGACGTCCTGCATGATAGCGAACTAGCGGAAACCGGAATCTTTCGCATGAACGAGGTCCAAGGATGGGCCAACGAACATTGGAGCGGAGCGAGAAACCGCAAAAGCCAACTCTGGCGGTTTCTGTTTTTTGCAAGATGGTGGCGTCATCACAAGGCTTTGACGCCGCTTGCCGCAGCCACGTAGAACTCTGCACCGGAACAGATTGAGAATGAATTTGGCCTATCAATTCCAAAAGCTCCGCAAAATGCCGGCGAAAGAAATTCGCTGCCGCATTGCGGAGAAACTCCGCGTCCGACGCGAAAGGAAATCGTACGACCGACGAAGAACGACGGCAGGGGACGTCGTTGCCGCCGATCTGAGCAACCTGTGTCGAGCACTGGTACCGGGAACCCGCAGCAAGGAACAACAGCGACTCAAAGCCGAACGACCGGATGACCACGCGCGCCTCGCCGCGGCCGCTGCCAACCGTGCGCAGTTGCTCCTTTCCGGACAATGGCCGCTGTTGGGATATTCGGTCGACGTTGCCCAAATCGCTAACTGGCACGCAGACCCCCGCACCGATTATGTATTTCCCAAACAATTCTACGCCGACCTGTCGCTGTACGATTTGGGCGGCGAGGTCGATGTCAAATACGTTTGGGAGTTGGGCCGCCATCAATATCTGGTTGAGTTAGCACGGGCGTGGCAGTTCGGTGAACAAACGCAATGTGCCGAACTCGCCCGCAAGTTGCTCCTGGGTTGGATTGCCGACAATCGTATCTATGAGGGAGTGCATTGGACCAGTTCGCTGGAATTGGCAATGCGGGGCATCTCTTGGATTTGGACGATTGCCACATTGGCCGATTGGGATGGCTGGCAGCCGGACGATTTTGCCGCAATCACCGGCAGCCTCCGCGAACAGGCCGAATACATCGAGCATCATCTGTCCTATTACTCCAGCCCCTATAACCACCTTGTTGGCGAGGCGGCGGGATTATATCTCATCGGCTGCGCCCTGACCGGGACGGAGGGAGCGGACCGTTGGCGACGCCTGGGACATCGCGTGCTATCCGAACATGGTCCGCGACAGTTCTACGCAGACGGCTTCTGCGTCGAGCAAGCGACCGGTTACCACTTCTATACTCTCGGCTTCATGTCGCTGGCGATTGCTGCTGCCCGCGACGCGGATGAACCGCTGACCGAGTTGGAGCGGACCGTCCACCGCGCTTTTCATGCCGGCTTGGCATTCCGGCAACCCGGCGGGCGCTGGCCGGCGATCGGTGACGTCGATTCCGCCCGGGCCATTCCTGTGCATCACGACGATTTCTGGCGGTTCGATTCGCTCTGTATTCTGGGTGCGGCGTTGTTCGATGACGCGGAGCTTTTGCCGTCGGACGAGACCTTTTCCGAAGAAGCATTCTGGCTCTTGGGGTGCAAAGCACACGAAGCATTCGCCGCCCGCGAGACGGGGACAGTGACATCCGCGTGCATTCTACCGGATGCGGGGTACGCCATCGCCCGCTCCCATCAAGACTGGATCTGCTTCGACGCCGGACCGTTGGGGGATGGTTTGCATGCCGATGCAACTCCCTCCCCCGCACACGTTCACGCGGCCACTTTGCAGATTTTGTATCACCATCAAGGGCAAGACGTGCTGATTGACCCCGGCATGCCGTTTTATTTTGGTGACGATGCGTGGGTCGGTCACTTTCGGTCACCGGCGGCACATAACACGTTGTCGGTCGAGGGTGTCGACGTCGCCAAACGAGCCGGACGACTGGCGTGGTCGCACGTCGCCCCAACGCCGAGCTTGGATGTGCGGCTCGCGCCGGAAGCCTGGCTGATGCGCGGCCGAGCTGAGTGGGCCGCCAACACAACGATCGAACGCTACGTATTGGCCATCCCCGGACGGGGCGTCTGGATTGCCGATCACATCGTGACCGATCACCCGCGATCAATCCGCTGGTATTGGCAGCTTGGAGACGAAGACCACGCGCCGCAAGTTTGGACCGATGCCACCGCAATCACGACCACCATCGATGAAGCTGATGACGGCGACGCGGTCGCTTGGTTCGCGCCGGGCTATGGCATCCATAAGAAAGGCCGGCGAATCCGACATGAGTTACCGGCGAGCGAACGGGCACTGGTCGTCACTTATTTCGGCAACCACCCGCTGCCGTTAGAGGTTCGCGTCGGCGAACAGACCCTGTCTTGTCCCCCCGATGGCACACCGGCAACCGGCTTGTCCATAGACGACGAAATGCAACAAGGCACCGACGTCGTCTGGCGACTGGAACTGGGCGGCCGGCAGGTTACGTATTTGGCAGGCGCAGAGATTCCAGGCATGAGGCCTCTCGAAGGCGACGGATCGTGGAACGTTTTCACCGACGCAAAGGCGTTGAGCCCCGCATCATAAATCCCGTTTGCACGCGGAAGACCTAAGAAAACGAATGATGTCCAAGTCGGCCACGATCTCTGAAACCAAGCAGGCGTCCGATGGCGAGACGACCGGCGCGGACCGACCCGTGCGGCGGGTTCTCGTGTTGAGCGCCTCGTTTCCCTCGTCGGTGATGCCCACCTTCGGCGTCTTCGTGAAGGAACGGGTCCGCGCCATCGCCGCTTTGCCCGGCTACGACGTTCGCGTGATTGCTCCAATTCCCTATTTCCCGCCGATCAAACGTCTGTCCCGCTGGTACGACTGGTCGCAGGTTCCCACCAAAGAAACAATCGACGGGTTGCCGGTGGTGCGGCCGCGTTATCCGATGCTGCCCAAGGTCGGCGGATATCTACAGTCTCAACTGATGTATCCCGGTGTGCTACAGGCGGCGCGGCGGATTCGACGTGAGTTCGACTTCGATATCATCGACGCCCACTTCGCCTATCCCGCCGGCGTGGTAGGCACGCGACTGGGAAAGCGGTTCGGCAAACCGGTCGTCATCACCGGACGGGGCGAAGACATCCATCGCTTTCCCGAAGCGCCCGTCGTGGGAAATCAGATTCGCTGGGCAATGCAAAACGCCGACCAGCTCGTGGGCGTCAGCCGGGAGATTGCGGACAAGATGATTTCCCTGGGTGCCGACCCCGACCGCACGCGGGTGATCGGAAATGGCGTCGATTGTCGCAAGTTTCAACCGCTGGCTCGCGACGAAGCCCGCCACCGACTCGATTTGCCGGCCGACGCACAAATCGTGATCAGCGTCGGTGACCTTTTTGAAAACAAGGGGTTTCACCTGTTGGTCGACGCGGTGGGACAACTGAAAACATCACATCCAAAACTGCACGCCGTGATCGTCGGCGGCGCTCCGCGCTACGGCAACGACTATTCGGGCGTTATAAAAGACAAGATCGCCCAACACGGTTTGGAAGGGCGCGTGCATCTGACCGGGCGGCGGCCGCATGAAGAATTGTCGGCATGGTACAGCGCGGCCGATTTGTACGCGATCCTCTCCGGCCGCGAGGGTTCGCCCAACGTGCTGATGGAAGCACTCGCCTGCGGCCTGCCGGCAATCGGCACGCCGGTGGGGGGCATTCCGGAGATACTATCCGATGATCGTTTGGGGCGAGTTCTCGCCGAGCGCTCCGCGTCCGCAGCAGCCGACGGCATCGCCGCCGCCTTGGATCACGATTGGGACCGGCCGGGCATTCGGCGGATTTTGGAATCGCACGACTGGAGCACGACGGCGCGGAAGGTCGCGGACGTTTTTGATCAAGCCACCGGCAGCAACAACTGAGTCGGCTCGCTCGGACAGCGACGTCCGAGGCGGGTCGTGAGGAATATTTTAGTCTATGTGCGGCATCACCGCCATCTATTACCGAGACAAAGACCGCCCCGCGGATGAGGGGATCGTTCGCGCGATGTGCGATGCGATCGTGCATCGCGGGCCGGACGATCAAGGGCAGTTCGTCGACGCCAACGTGGGCATCGGCATGCGGCGGCTGTCGATCATCGACCTGGCCGGCGGGCATCAGCCAATGTTCAACGACGACCACTCGGTAGCGGTCGTGTTCAACGGCGAAATCTTCAACTGCGGCGAACTGCGCAAGGAATTGGAAGCCCACGGGCACCGTTTCCACTCACACAGCGATACGGAAGTCCTCGTCCGCGGCTACGAACAATGGGGGGACGACCTCCCCAAACGCCTCAACGGCATGTTCGCGTTCACCGTATTGGACCGGACACGCCAGCGGGTGATGATCGCGCGGGATCACATCGGCATCAAGCCGCTATACATTTACGAAGACGGCGCACAAATCGCCTGGGCCTCAGAGATCAAGGCGCTGCTCAAGGTGCCCGGCGTCACCGCCCGGCTCGACCAGGCGGCGTTGTTCGATTTCCTGCAATTCGGCTACGTCCCCGCCCCGCGGACAATGTTCGCGGGAATTCGCAAGCTGGAACCGGCCACCTGTCTAGTCATCGAGCGGGGCGAATCGAAGAGTTGGAAGTTCTGGGAACTGGGCTACAAGACCGAAGAAAAAAGCGTCGACGAGTGGTGCGAGGAATTGCGCGAAATGCTCGCCGATGCCGTGCGGCTGCAACTGATGAGCGACGTGCCGCTGGGCGCGTTTCTATCGGGCGGACTCGATTCCTCGTCGATCGTGGCCATGATGCACGAACTGGGTGTGGGTAAGATTTCCACCTATGCCATCGGCTTTGGCGGCAAAGACGCGTTCCACAATGAACTGGGCAAAGCGGCCGTCATCGCCAAAAAGTTCGAGACCGACCATCACGAAATCGTCGTCGAGCCAAACGTCACCGAGTTGATGTATCCGTTGATTGAACACCTGGACGAGCCGATTACCGACACGTCGTTTCTGGTGACCTACCTGGTGAGCAAAATGGCGCGGGAAACGGTCACCGTGATTTTGTCGGGGGTCGGCGGGGACGAGATTTTCGCCGGATATCGCCGGTACCTGGGGCCGCGATTGCAAAGCATGTACCAGATGGTGCCCGGTGCGGTGCGGCGGGGCCTGGTAATGCCGCTGCTGAACCGCGCGCCGGTCGACCGCGGTTCGGCGGTGAAATCGATGCTGCGCTACGCCCGGGGATTCGCCTCGCAAGCGGAGTTGCCCCCGGCCGAACGTTACCAAGGGTACGTCAGCGTGTATAATAATGGCCAACGCCACGGCATTTTGTCGCGCGAATTGGCGGATGCGGAACTGCACCATCGATCGATGCAGGTCGCCGACTATTACGAGGCGGCGAGCAGCAACGATCCGCTGAACCGCATGATGTACGCCGACCTCAAGACGAGCCTCGTCGACAGCTTGCTGGCGTTCACCGACAAGATGAGCATGGCGGTCTCATTGGAAGCCCGCGTGCCGCTGTTGGATTATCGGCTCGTGGAATTGGCGGCACGGATTCCCACATCGTTGAAGCTCCGCGGACTGCGGGGCATGAAACATATCTTCAAGGAGTCGATGCGGGGCCGGCTGCCGGAGAATATCATCACGCAGAAGAAGCAAGGCTTCGGCACGCCGATCAGCCGGTGGTTCCGTTCGAGCCTGCAACCGTTGCTCGAGGACGTTTTGTCGCGGGAACGGATCGAGCGGCGGGGATATTTTGATGCTGACGCGGTGACGGCTTTGATGGATGACCACATGCAACAGCGCGCGGATCACTCCGAACACATACTCGCGCTGTTGACATTCGAGATTTGGCACCAAGTGTATCTAGACTGAGAACCGATGACTCTCGGCTTGCAAATCCTGTTCTGGGTCAGCTTCGGCGCCATCTTTCTGACCTACTTCGCGTATCCGGCGACGCTGTTGCTGCTGGCCCCGCTGCGCAAATCGCACGCCGAAGGCGATGCCATGCCGACGGTCACGTTGATCGTCAGCGCCTACAACGAAGCAGCCGTGATTCGCGAAAAGATTGAGAACTCACTGGCCCTGGACTATCCCCGCGAATCGCTGGAAATTATGGTCATCTCTGACGAATCCGACGATGGGACAGATGAGATCGTTGCCGGCTATGCCGACCGGGGGGTCGTGCTTTATCGGCAGGTGCCGCGGCGGGGCAAGTCGTTCGGATTGACGCAATTCCTGTCACGGGCGACCGGTGAAATCGTCGTCTTCAGCGACGCGAACTCCATCTATGAACCGGCGGCAATCCGCAAGCTGGTCCGGCACTTTGCCGATGAGCGGGTCGGGTTCGTGGTCGGGCACCAACGTTATATCGAAGAATCCTCCGCCGCCAGCGTCTCGGAATCGCTGTATTGGCGGTCTGAGACGTGGCTGAAGCTCCAAGAGAGCAAAATCGGCTCGGTGGTGTGCGGCGACGGGGCGATCTACGCCATCCGCGCGGAGCTGTTTGAGCCGCTGCGCGAGGACGACATCAACGACTTCACGATTCCGCTAAAGATCGTCCGCCGCGGTTACCGCGGGGTCTTTGACGAAGAAGCGGTCTGTTACGAGCGGACCGCCGCCGATTTCGGCGGCGAATTTCGCCGCAAGGCCCGCATCGTCAATCGGAGTTTTCGGGCAGTTCTTAGAAATCCCAGTGTACTCAACCCCCTGCGTGTGGGATTATTTTCGTATCAGCTGACGGCGCACAAATTGATTCGTTGGTTCGTGCCGCTGTTCATGGTCACGATGTTCGCCAGCAATGTGGCTTTAGCCGCGTTGGGGAGCATGTTCTATGCGGTGGTTCTCGTTCTACATGTAGGATTCTATCTGCTGGCACTATTGCGGCTGGTGCCGGCCTTGCGGGATGTCAAACCGATCTACATTGCGAATTACTTTTGCGTGGTCAACGCCGCCGCCGGACTGGGGCTTCTCAATGTCCTGTTCGGCAAGAGCGTCTCGACCTGGAAACCGGAGCGCGACGGTGTAGAGGCACCGGTTGCGACTTCAACGAAGTAGCCGTTGTGCTCAAGGCCGAATTCGACGTTTCGTTTTAGTTGAGAATTGATGGATCATTTTTGGCACATTTTGTTTTGGGTCTGCCTCGGACTGCTGATTTACGCGCAAATCGGCTACCTGGCCGTGTCCGCGATCCTGGCGGCATTTTGCAGGCGGCCGGCGGCATCGCCTCGCGTCGATTGGCCCGATGTGACATTGATCATCCCTGCGCACAATGAAGAATGGGTGCTCCGGTCCAAGTTGGAAAATGCACTGGCCATCGACTATCCCGAGGAACGTTTGGAGATCATCGTCGCCAGCGACGGCAGCTCTGACGCGACAATAGAAATCGCTCGGCAATTCTCTGATCGGGGCGTCAAGCTATTGGACTTCGACAACCGTCGCGGAAAGGCGTCGATCTTGAATGACGCGGCGGCGGCGGCATCTGGCGAATTGTTATGTCTGTGCGACGCGAACGTCATGTTTCGACCCGATGCCTTGAAACGGATGGTGGCCCGACTCGACGACGAGCGTGTGGGCGCCGCCAGCGGCGACGTCCGATTGATGAGCCAGGAATCGAACTTCGGAGAAGGCGAAGCGTTTTACTACCGTATCGAACGCGCACTGCAGTCGTCGGAATCACGGGTGGGGTCGATGATGGGCGTGGACGGCGGTATGTACGTCATTCGCCGCGAGTTGTTTTTGCCGTTGCTGCCCGACACGATTCTGGATGACTTTGCGACAACCATGAACGTGATCCGCCAGCGGCGCAGGGTGGTGTATGCGCCCGATGCGGTGGCGACCGAGAACGGCACGCCCACCGCGCGGATGGAATTCAAACGCCGCGCCCGCGTCACCAGCGGCGCGATCCAAATACTCAAGCGGGGGCTTTGGCCGCCGCTGTCACGCCCGGTCGAATTGTGGCAATTCATCTCGCACAAACTGCTGAGATGGGCTGAGCCGGTTTTGTTGGTGGCGCTGTTGCTGTCGAATGCGGCCGTGTGGAACGCTGGATTGTTTTTTCAAATCACGTTGGTGACACAAATCGCATTCTATCTGCTGGGACTGGTTGGTACCTTTGCCATCAAGTTTCGCGAAACGCGAATCGGGGGCATCGTGTTTTACTTTGTGATGAGCCACGCCGCGATGGTCGTGGGTATCGTCAAAGGACTGTTTAACTGGCAGCCAGTGACCTGGGCGCGCACGGAACGCACGCCAGCGGTGGAAAAGGCGGAAAAGACCGGAGCACCCATATAACCGCCCGTCCCGCCTGACGCGGCCGGTAGTGAACCGAACGCAGCGGGGCCGCCGATATCTATGAGGCATTGCGTGAGGATCCGACCGGACGAGTCGGGGGAATCGGAAAACAAACTTGAATCTCGACTGAGACCGTTCAATTCGAGTTGAAACAATATTGAGGGCAGCGGCAGTGCATTCGGTCACGGATCACACCACGACGACCATCGTCAAAACAATCGCAGCCGATGATACGTCGGCATGGGACGACTACGTCGGGCGCTGCGTCTCCGACCCGTTGTATTTTCGATCGGACTGGGACCAGCCGTTTCGGACGTACGGCCTCAGTGTGGATCGATTGGCCGCGGTCCGCGACGGCGCTATCGTAGGCGCGTTACCCATGGTCCACCAGCGAAGTTTGCTGTTTGGGAAACACATGGTCTCGCTCCCTTGGTTCGATTGTTGTGGACTGTTGGCCGATGACGCCGAGAGCCGCCAGGCGCTGCTGAACGAAGCGGTGAAGTTGGCCGCCGCGCGGGGCGTGGATGAAATTCAACTTCGGCACCGCGAGCCGTTGGATTTGTCTCCCTATGTGCGCACCGACAAAGTGTTGATGCAGCTCGATCTCCCCGCCAATGGCGGCGAACTTTGGGACAGTTTTTCCCCCAAGGTCCGCAATCAGATCCGCAAAGGGCAAAAGGCGGGCCTGACGGTCGAGAGTGGGGGCCGCGCACTCTTGGATGATTTCTACCAGGTGTATTCGACCAACATGCGCGATCTCGGCAGCCCGGCCCATAGCCGCCGCTTTTTCCAAGCGGTGCACGACGCCTTTCCCGAGGAATCGACGTTTCACATTGTTAAGCTGAACAATGAACCGGTCGGCGGCGGACTGACGATGGCCAACGGCACCGCCTGCGAGATCCCCTGGGCCTCCAGCCTGCGATCCTACAACAAGCTGTGCGTCAACCACGTCATGTATTGGCATATGCTGGAACAAGCGTGCGCCAACGGCGCAACCACGTTTCGATTTGGGCGGAGCACTCCTGACTCGGGAACTTATAACTTCAAGAAACAATGGGGGGCGGTTCCCGTCGGCCTGTATTGGTACATCGTGCCGACCGACGCCAATCAGAAACCCGATATGTCGCCGCCAAAAGACTCCTACGGACGGGCCGCCGAGATCTGGCGGAAATTGCCCCTGTGGGTGACACGGATTGTCGGTCCACACATCATCCGCAAAGTCGCATGACCGCGAATCTGTGCAGTAACTGCTGCCAAACTTATTGATAGTTCCATGACCGCGAAACTGATCGTCAGCATTGACACCGAAGAGGAAGGCCTGTGGGGCGGCCAGTACCGTTCCACGGGAAACACCGTGGAAAACGTCTGCGCCGGCGTCCCTCGTTTTCAGGAATTGTGCGACCAGTTTCAAATTCCGCCGACTTACGTGATCGACGCTCCCGTCGTCTCCGACCCCGGCTGCGTCGAGCTGTTGCGGTCAATCCAGGACGACGGCCGTTGCGAAATCGGTACGCACGTGCACCCCTGGTGCAATCCCCCGGGCGATACCTATTGGGACAAACAAACGTCGTTTCTGTGCAACCTTCCCGAATCGCTGCAGCGGAAAAAGATCGAGTGGCTCACCGACGAGATCGAAAAGCAGTTCGACCGCCGTCCGACGTCCTTTCGGGCGGGGCGGTACGGTTTGGATATTGTCGGTGCGAACATCCTCCGCGAATTGGGCTATCGGGTTGATTCCAGCGTGATTCCCTTTAGCAGTTGGGCGTCGGAAGGGGGGCCGAATTTCGAGCGCGCGCCACACACGCCCTACTTCATCGGTGAGCGCGGGATTTGCGAACAATGTGCGAGCGGTTCGTTGTTGGAGGTCCCGGTCTCCGTGGGATTCAATCGCCCGAATTTCGAGCGGGCTCGCGCCATCCGCGACGTCGCCATGCTGCCGTGGCTGCGTCGGCTGCGTAGCGTGGGAATTCTCGATCGTCTGGGAATCGTGCGGCGCATCAAATTCAGCCCGGAACAGGCCCGGGCTTGCGACATGAAACAACTCGTGGACGCCTACTTGGCCGGGCAGGCGCCGGTGATGGTGATGTTGTTCCACAGCACTTCGCTGGTCGCCGGACAGTCCCCCTATGTGAAAACGGCGGCGCGATTGGAAGAATTCTTTGCCGACCTGGCGGAAGTATTTGACTATTGCCTCAATCAGCGGGGCATGAGGCCGGAGACGTTGAGCGGATTTGCGGAAAGCGACTCTCCGTCGCCGGCGATAGCAGTGAACTGATCGGTGGTGCTTGCGCACCGCGAAACGGCAAAATTTGTATAGAGGACGAGATCGTGGCGGACACTGAACTGATTTCGATTGTGGTACCCATGTACAACGAAGAGGGCAACGTCCGGCCGTTGTACGAAGCCATCGCCAAAGAGTTCGACGAGCTGTGGTGCACCTTCGAGTTGATCTTCGTAGACGACGGCAGTCGTGACGCGTCGGTGGCGACGGTCAAGAAACTGCACGCCGAAGACCCGCGCGTGAAGCTGGTGTGCCTATCGCGGAATTTCGGCTGCCAGATGGCGATTTTTGCCGGCTTGGAACATTGCCGAGGCGATGCCGCAGTCGTGATGGACGCGGATTTGCAGCACCCGCCGGAACTGATCGGCCGCATGATCGAGCTTTGGAAAGAGGGATTCGAGGTTGTCTACACGATTCGCGAACAGACCGACGGCATCGGATTTGTGAAGCGGGCCACGTCGTCTGCCTTTGCCCGTCTGCAGAGCCGCTTGGGGGCGACATCTCTGGAACCCAACGTGTCCGATTTCCGACTGATGGACCGGCGGGTTGTTAAGCTCGTCGTCTCCATGCGCGAACGGAAGCGGTTTTTCCGCAGCATGGTCGAATGGGTCGGCTTCCGCCAAACCGGCATCCCCTTCGTCGCCGCGGCGCGGCACAGTGGCGAAACGAAGTATAGTTACACTAAGCTGATCGGACTGGCCCTCGATGCGGTGACGTCGTTCTCCACGATTCCGCTGAGGATTTGCACCTATATCGGTTTCATCGCCGCGGTCAGCGTGATTCCCTACGCCCTGTGGGCCGTCTATGTCCGCTTGTTTACGAACACCATCGTTCCCGGCTGGTCTTCGATTATCGTCGCGGTGCTGTTTTTAGGAGGCGTACAACTCATTTCGCTCGGAATCCTCGGCGAGTACGTGGGGCGTATCTACGAAGAGGTCAAAGGCCGGCCGTTGTACGTGGCGAGCGAGCTATGCGGAGTTCGCGACCTGTCGTCCGACATGTTGAACGGGCGAGAGGTCATTGAGATTGCCCGCGACGCCGAATCCGAGCGCGAGGCGGCCCGGGAAACGATTGCACAAGAGTAATGCGCTGGCTGCCAACGCGCCTGACACCGATGATACCACTGTGAAACAACTGATAATCAATGCTGATGATCTGGGGATCGGCGAATCGGCGAACCGGGCGATCCGAGACGCATATGTCGACGGCGTATTGACCAGCGCCAGTCTCATGGCCCTGGGTCCGGCCTTTGAGCATGCCGTCGAGACGGTCGTCAAGCCCTTGCCGAAGCTGGGCGTGGGATTGCATCTTTGCCTCACCAGCGGCCGCTGCGTGGCGGCTCCGGAGAAAGTCAAACGATTGACCGATGATGGGGGATTATTGTGCCGCGGGTTCGGAGCGTTAATGCGCCTGTCGAAGACTGCTGACGGCAGTCACGAGATTGAACGAGAATTGGACGCGCAATTTCAACGAATCCTGGAAGCCGGCGTGTCGAATTCTCGTTCAATCAGATCGGAAGAGCACACGTCTGAACTCC
>CALFYU010000406.1 GCA_937952455.1 uncultured Planctomycetaceae bacterium | reverse complement strand
CCCTCTTTTTCGTTGTTCTAGATAAGGAGTCGTGTCATGCAGCGTATGCACAAGGCCCGCGGCGGATTCACATTGATCGAGCTCCTGGTAGTGATTGCAATCATCGCCATCTTGATTGCGCTACTATTGCCGGCCGTGCAGCAGGCCCGCGAGGCCGCGCGACGCACGCAGTGTCGTAACAACCTCAAACAATTTGGCATTGCGCTTCACAATTACCACGACGTTTTTCTCGCCTTTCCAGCCGGCGAAGTGGGCAATTGGAACTACGACGAAATGACCGCCTGGCCCTGGCGGATCATGCCCTATTTTGAACAAACGGCTGGGTACAATTTGCTCGATTTTGATTTCGGGGGCGCCTTGTTTGGCGGACGCGGCGGCACAAACGCTGACGTGTTTGACGGTTTGATGCCGCCCATGTTCGCGTGTCCCAGTTCCGACGCCAATCGCGCGGCCGTTCGCTATGCCGCGACGGCGAACATTGCCACGATCGACTACACAGCGGTGCAGGGCGCGGTGATCGGGTCGGGTTACCAGCAAGGGGACCAAGGCATCTTCGCGGATAACGGCATGATGCCCTTTAACCGTTGCGTGAAGATCGCCCACTGCACCGACGGGACGTCCAATACGATTGTGCTGGGCGAGATGTCGGGTAGGCTCAAACTGCCGACCGGGCAGCGCGTCGATTTTCGCAAAAGCGCTCGCTACGGCGCATGGCTGGGCTGTTGGACGGGGGACAACGTATCCGCCGCGAACGGCTTCCCGTCGCCAAGCGGCTACAACGGACCCGAGTCGTACAACAGCGTCACCATCCGATATCCCATCAACTACGACGGCTATTCGACGGACTTGCAAAACGGGTTCTATTTCGATGGAGGAACTGATCCTGTCTCCACCGCGTCGTATTACGCGGGCAACACCCCGCTATATTCGGTGCACACGGGGGGCGCCTTCGTCCTGCTATCGGACGGCAGCGTGCATTTTCTCTCCGAGAGCATGGACCTGCAGACCCTGCTGAGATTGGGCAGCCGTCAAGACGGAGAAGTGATTGGCGAGTTCTAGCGACAAGGTACCCGTCGTCGGCCGAGTCCAGCTACCAAAAGATTCACTCCGGGAAATATGGTATTTGGAGCCACGGCGATTGGTGGGGAACATACTTTGTCGCACGGCTCGAATTCGGCAAGATCTTCTAATCAGTGCGGCCCCCAAATTGCTGGGGTGCCGCACTGCATCATCGACATCGATGTGACAATTGGCATGACGAAACAGAGGAATTTCAAGCATGTCGTTCTCAATTTCGTGCCACCGGCGTGTCTGTCATTGCTGCTTTGTAGTTCTTTCGCTGCCCGCCATCGTCGGCTGCGGAGGGGATGAGGACCCCGTAGGATCGGTCACCGGAAAGGTCACCTATCGCGGGAATGCCGTTCAGGAGGGCAACGTATCGTTTCGCGCCCAAGGCGCGGGAATCGTTGCATCGGGGCAACTTCAACCAGATGGGACCTACCAGCTTCTCTTTGGCGGTACTCCCTATGTGCCTGCGGGCGAATACGCCGTGGTGATCACGCCGCCATCCTATCTAGTCGATCCGGAGAAGCCGCACCCCCAGCGGAAGGCGCATCCCGATATCCCGCGGCAATATCGCAAGGATTCGACGAGCCCCTTTAAGGTGGCCGTGAAGGAAGGCGAAAACACGCTCGACTTTGAAATGCAGTAGCGCCAACCGGGACGTTGTCGCGCGAATGGAAAACTGGGAATTGGCCATGAGTCGCTTAGGGCAAACTCGAAAACGACAGGGAAACCGGCGAGACTTTGCCCGCACGGCGGTCCTGGCCGGTGCGAGTTGGCTAACGTTTCCTGATGTTCTCCGCCACCGTGCCGCAGCGGCGGGTTCGCGCGGAAACCCGCCGGATACGGCCGTCATCCAGATCTTCTTATCCGGCGGCCCGTCACAGCTCGAGACGTACGACCCCAAGCCGGACGCGCCGGTCGAATACCGGGGAGAATTCCGTCCGATCTCAACCAATGTGCCGGGGATTGACATCTGCGAGACGCTGCCGCGGCAGGCGGCGATCATGGATAAGCTGGCCCTGGTGCGGAGCGTGCACCACGACACGACGATTCATTACGACGGGATGTTCCTCTGCCTGACCGGCAAGCGTTACAAGGGAGAACCGTCGGTCGGCTCCATCACGGCCCGGCAGCGGGGACCCAATGCGTCCGGAATGCCCCCCTATGTCCGGTTCGGCAATACGCCCCGCGCTCCCATTGTCGAGTATGAAGAGAACCACAAGGCGAGCTATCTGGGAAAACGGTACGATTTTTTCAAGGTCTTCTTCGATCCGCAGGGCCGCTATGAACTCCCGAATCTTGCGCTGCAACAAGGGCTGCCGCTGGCGCGCGTCGCCGATCGCCACGCGCTCGCGCAGCAGTTCGATCGACTGCGAAAGATCATGGATACCAGCGGCGAAGCGGAGGCGATGGACGATTTTCAACGCATGGCTTTCGACATGATCGCCAACCCCCAAGTCCGCGAGGCATTCGACCTCAACTGCGAGAGTGACATATTACGCGACCGCTACGGCCGCACCCCGTGGTGCTCCAACGGACGCCGCGAAACACGCTATCAGTGGGGGCAGGCAGCGCTACTCGCCCGTCGGCTGGTGGAAGCGGGGGTGACGTTTGTGACGTTGGACTGTGACATCCGCGGCGGCGCCTTCGACGCGCATCAGGACCAGCCGCGCTACATGCGGGAGACCGGGGAACCAATGGACGCCATGATTAGCGCGCTGGTGGAGGACCTGCACGATCGTGGGCTTAACGACAAGGTACTCGTCTTGATTTGGGGTGAGTTCGGACGCACTCCCAAAATCAACAACGAAGCCGGCCGTGACCATTGGCCGTCAGTGATGAGCGTGGCGTTGGCGGGCGGAGGGCTGCGGACCGGTCAGGTCATCGGCGCCTCAAATTCGCGTGGGGAGGTGCCGTTGCAGCGGCCGCTTAAGCCGGAGGACGTCCTGGCGACTGTCTACCGGCATTTGGGGATCGACCCGACCACGTCATTCTTGAATCACGCCGGCCGGCCCATTCCGATTCTATTCGACGGCGAACCCATTCACGAGTTATTGTAGCGGTACGTCTCGTCCCGAATGACCATCGCGCTTCCGCCGAACGAACAGCGAGGCCCCTGTTGCACGTCGTCGAATATGTCATTCTCGGCAGCTACTTGCTGGGCTTGTTCGGGCTAGGGCTGTACTTCAGTCGCGGCCATCAAACGACCAAAGACTTTTTCCTCGCCGGCCGAAAAATGGGCTGGATCATCCTGGGAATGTCGATGTGGGCCTCGCTGACGAGTGCCAACTCAATGATCGCCGCCCCGGGATATTCCTACGGGAACGACCTGCAATTTTTGCCGTCGTCGCTCGTGGCACTCGTGTCGGCCGTTGTCATCATGCGGCTGGTGATCCCCATCTTTCAGCGGCTTGATCTCACGACGTCCTACGAATACCTGGAACGGCGGTTCGGACTAGGGGTCCGCTGTTTTGCCAGCACATTGTTTCTGCTTTTGCGCGGCGCCTGGTTGGCGGGCGTCATCTATGCCCCCGCGCTCGCGGTCAGTCAAGCCATCGACCTCGACTGGATGCAAAAGTGGCAACTGTTTGGCGTCAATGGGGAATTGGCCGCCTGTATTCTCGCGGTCGGGTTGCTGGCGACCGCTTATGCCACGGCGGGCGGGATGAAGGCCGTGATTTATACCGACGTCGTTCAATTCATCGTAATCGTGGTCGGAGTCGGAGTGATCTGTTGGACGATCGTCAGCGGATTTCCCGGTGGCGTGCAGGAGATCTGGGAGATCGGCCAAACGCACGGACGGACGAAAATGTTCAACTTCGATTTCTCGCCGTTTGCCGAGGTGACGTTCTGGTGGATTTTGGCGAATACCTTCACGACACGGCTCAACAGCGAAGGAATTGACCAGGTGAGCGTACAGCGATACCTCAGCGCGCGATCGCTCACGGACAGCGTGCGGACGATATTGCTAAACGTGCTTTTCGATTTGCCATTGATGAGCGCATTCTATCTGATCGGACTGGGCCTATTCGCGTTTTACCACGTCCATCCCGATACATCCCTTCCTACCAATGGCGACCGTGTGTTCCCGTTCTTTGTCGCCACGCAATTGCCGCTGGGGATGGCCGGCTTGTTCTTGGCAGCGCTCTTGGCGGCGACGCGATCGTCAGTCGATTCGGGCATCAACTCGATGGCGGCGACCGTCGTGACGGACTGGTACCAGCGTCTGATTCGGCCGTCGGCGACCGAGGACCAACGTGTGCGGGTCGCCCGCACGTCGACGGTTCTCTTCGGCGGCCTCACCACTTTGGCCGCGCTGCTCTACATTCATCTGGGCCAGATCTATCAGGCGGTCGGAACGGCGATGGGCCTGTTTATGGGGCCGCTGGTCGGGATCTTTTTTCTGGGCCTGTTGACAACCCGCGCCCGCACGGGGGGAGTCCTTGCCGGCGCCGTGATCGGCCTCGCGGGCTGTGCGTTGTGGCAGTATATCGTCCAGGGAACATGGATGCTGCTTCCGGTCGTGGGGCTGATTATCACGTGGAGCGTTGGTTATGCCCTGAGTTGGGTACCGGCGCCGCTCCCGGTAGAGACATTGCGGGGACTGACCTGTTGGACTCCCGCGTCACCCGGTCCCGAACCGGAGCGAGGCGATTGATCACACAAGATCCTCGCCGTGAAACTCAGTCCAGCAGCGTCAGAAACGGCTCCAGTTGGTCGACACGTTTCGACCCCACTACCACCGCCGCCACCTGAGGATGAGCGAGCAACCAACTCAAAGCGTAAGTCGCTTGCGGAACTCCAGCGCGCAGCGCTTCCGCTTGGAATTGTTCCAAGCGATCATAAAGCTTCCCATCGGGGAGTTCGAGCCACGGCGAGTCGGCGGCTCGGCTGTCGGTCGGCGCCGGGCTGTCGCGACGGTATTTTCCGGTCAATAGGCCGCCCTGCAGCGGTTGATAGGGAGCCACCGCGATGCCGAATTCCGCGCACGTCGGCAAGTGCTCCGCTTCAACGTCGCGATTGAGCCAGTTGTAGCGGGGTTGGCTGATCACCGGCCGAGGCCAGCCGTTAGCGTCGCACAGTGCCACCATTTCGCGAATCTGCGGAGCGTCAAAATTCGAGAATCCCCACTGCCGCACCTTACCCTGCTCAATCAACCTCGCCATCGCCGCCAGCGACTCGGCCAGCGGGGTACGCGGATCGGGCCGGTGCAGCAGATAGAAGTCAACATGGTCGGTCCGCAATCGCTGCAGGCTGGCGTCGATCTGGTGAAAAATATGTGCTCCCGACAGCCCTTCGCCGGAGTAGTCCGCGCTGCCGATGGCGCAGCCGACTTTCGTCATGAGCACGGCTCGCTCGCGGCGATCAGACACCGCATCGCCAAGGATTGTCTCAGCCACGCCGCCGGCCGAACCGGGGGTGCGGTCGTAGCCTTCGTACATGTCTGCCGTGTCGAAAAAGTTGATCCCATGATCGAGCGCCCAATGCACCATCTCGATCGCATCACGGCGCGGCACGGGCCGTCCAAACGTCATGGTCCCCAACACCAGCCGCGACACTTCCATTCCCGTCGTCCCGATGATTGGCATGTCGAAGTCCCTCCCAGTGCGATTCGATTCGAAACCGTGACGAGATCATCGCTGCCGCGGCGACAGGACGGCAATGCGATACGCAATTATTTTTCACCCAGCGGCAGCAGCGCGATCCCGTCGCGATTTTCATTCACGGCGAAGCGAACGCCGTACAGGCGGTTGGGCGCCCCGCCGGAGGAGCAATACGTGACCAGAATCGATCGGTCGGCCAATTGGAGGCCGCCGGGATAACCGTAGCACTCAGGGTCGAGGTCAAACGGCCCCTTCCATGTTCTGCCGCCGTCGAGTCCGAGGAACACCTGCAGATTCTGATACGTGCAAACACAGACGATCGTTCCGTCGTCGAGTACGAACAGGCGGGGTGCTTTGAAGCGGCCCTCGGTTACGAGCTTGTCCTCTTTTTCCCAGGTGACACCCTCGTCTTCTGAGTAGTAGTAGACGCCGTCGGGGCGCGACACGAGAAACAGGCGGCCGTCGGGCAGTGGGGCAAGCGCCGGCTCGTCAATGTTTTCATCGCTGCGGGCAATGGTTCCGACGTGCCGCCACGTTTGGCCCTGATCATCCGATCGATGAATGGCCCCTTTCAGTTTTCCGCCTTGGCCGTCGTCGAAATAGGTCGGCCAAAGAATGCCTCCGCCGGCCAGCTGAATCGGCTGGGCGTGACTTCGCTCGTAAAACCGGCCTGGACTGTTCAGCCATATCGGTTCGCTCCAAGTCGCACCGTCATCTGTCGAGCGGACGACACATTGCCGCGTATTCAGCCCCCCGATGTCGTCGCGGAATTCTTCGGGAGCCTCTTCGAATCCGTACCAACTGGCCTGTACGTTGATGAAGCACAACAGCGTTCCGTCATTGCAGCGCAGCAGTCCATAAGGCCCGTCATCCAGGGGCAAATCGACGATCGTCTGTGGTTTGCTCCAGGTACGCCCGCCGTCGGAGGAGCGGGTCATCATCGAACGTCCGCCGGTCGGCGCCGGAAAGTCGAGCGGCCAACCGCGGGACAGCCAACGCTTCCGCGTATTGGCTTCGATCAACCTCGGTTCCGCAAAGGAGACGTGGTAGTAGCCGGCCGAATGCACCATTAGCAATTCGCCGTCAGGCAGCCGCTGCACGTTGCCCGGCCAGCCAAACTTACCCAGCCCGGGAAATGGGTCCGGGCGATTGACGTCAAATCCGGTGATCGGCACGCGGGCCTCCTTGATCGTGAGCGGCTTCTCGGCCCGGACAACCTGCGTTAGCGAACAGGTCAAAGCGAGGATCACAAATAACAGGATTCTCACCTCGATGGCATTGCGGCCGTTAACCACTCGTTGAACGTGCGATGCGCTGCGACCAGCCTTACATGGTATGAGCATTTGTCATCCTCGAGGTTTGAAGGAATGGCACGGGTGAAGCGACGCACTGTATTGTATGATTATTAACTTAGATTTCAATCATATTTGGGGATTTTCGATGTAACACAACGTCTTTCCATTTACTTTATCATACTATATGGCTATCTTGCGTACATCATGACTACGACACCCTTTCTCTCGACACGGGCCAGCGAACTCGCCGAACAGATCCGCGAGTTGCTGCTCAAAGACGAACTCAACGAAGGCGAGACGTTCATGACCGAAGCGGAGGTGGCCTCCCGTTTCGGTGTCTCGCGTAGCATTGCCCGCGAGGCGGTCAGCCGTTTGCGCGGGCTGGGAATTCTCACTAGCCGTCAGGGAAAGGGTCTCCTCGTCGGCAAGCCCAACCCGGTCACCCTTTGGGAACGGAGTTTTCCGTTTCTGTCGTGTGCACCCGATGACTTGGCCGAACTCTCGCAGTTGCGTTATGTGCTGGAAGTGGGGTCAATTGAATTGTCGACGGCAAATGCCACACCGGACCAAATTGCGCAGCTCGAGCAACTGGCCGCCGAGTTCGCCCGGCGGCGGTCGGAGGCGCAAGGCGAAGAAGCCGAAAACGAGGTGGAACTAGCCTTTCACCGACTCCTCTTGGAAATGACCGGGAACGCCACGATTTCCGGCATGCACCGTGTCCTTTCCGATTATTTTCAACGGGCGGCGACCCGCACAGAGGCGACACCGACCGCGGATTCACACGCCGTTTGGCAACATCGCGCCATCGCCGAGGCGATTCGTCAGCGCGACCCGGATCAGGCACGGGCGATTCTCCGCCAGCATCTCCGCGAACTCATTCGGCCACCGCTGCCCGACGAGGATGGTGAATCGTAGGAGGAAAAAGCCGCATGACGACCAGCCACATTCCGGCCATCGACGTTCACGCCCATTATGGGACGTATCATCGCCCCGATAGCCCTCCGTTGATCGACGGCTTCATGAGCGCCGACGGGGCAACCGTCGCGGCGATGGCCCGCCGTGCCAATATTCAGACGACCATCGTCTCCCCGCTATTGGGCCTCATGCCGCGAGGTAAGCCGGACGTCGTGAGCGCCAACGACGACGCGGCGCGGACTGTGATCACTACGCCGGGCCTGTTGCAATGGGCCATCGTGCACCCCTTGATCCCCGAAACCTATACACAAGCAGCAATCATGCTCGATTCGGCGGACTGCGTGGGCATCAAGATTCATCCCGAAGAGCACTGCTATCAAATTCGCGAGCACGGCGAGGCCCTATTCGAGTTTGCCGCCCGCCATCAGACGGTCGTCCTCACTCACAGCGGAGATCCGCGGAGTCGACCGCAAGATTTTGTGCCGTTTGCCGACCGGTATCCGGAGGTCCGGCTCATTCTGGCCCACCTGGGAAACGGCGGCGCCGCGGGGGGGAATCCCACCTTGCAAGTTCGCGCGATTCAAGATGCACGCAGTCAGAATGTCTATGTTGATACCTCCAGCGCGCGGTCGTTCATGCCCAATCTGCTGGAATGGGCCGTCGGGGAAATCGGTCCCGCACGAATCCTCTTCGGCACCGACACCCCGTTGTATTGCCCTTCGATGCAACGGATTCGAGTCGATCATGCCGACCTGAGCGATGCAGACAAAATGCGAATCTTGTGCGAGAATGCGAGGGAGCTGTTCCGCTTCAATTCGGAAGCCAATTCCGGCCGCAATGATGTCCACAAGCCCTCCGTGTCGACGGACGAGGCTACGTCATGAGCGACGCCACCCACACGCAACGCCCCCCGCTACTCACGCGGGAAACGATGACCGGTCCGTGGGCCGGGGTTCCGGTTGCATGGACCGACGACGACCGCTTCGATGAGGGCACCTATCGTGCAGACGTTGCCCGCTGTTGCCGCGCCGGAATACCGGGGGTTTACAGTGGCGGAACGACCGGTGAATTCTACGCGATGGAGTTTGACGAGTTCCAAGAGATGGCGCGGGCGACCGTCGAGGAATGCCACGCCCACCGCGTGCCGGCGATGATTGGCTGTACGGCAACGTACACCCGCGGCGCCGTGCGACGGGCTGAATACGCCGCCCGCATCGGTGCGGATGCAATTCAGGTGGCACTGCCTTACTGGCTGCCGGTCGGTGAATCGCTATCGACCGCATTCTTTCGCGACGTCGTGGAAGCCGCGGGCGGTCTGCCGTTGTCCATCTACGAAACCACGCGAGCCAAGCGAACGTTGACGTGCGAGGAACATTGCAAAATCCGCGACGCCGTTCCGTCGTACATCATGGTCAAAGCGAATGCCGGCACACTGGGCGCATCGCTGGAGGGTTGCCGGGCGCTCAATGAAATTGTCAACGTGTTTGTGGGCGAGTCAAGTTGGGCTGAGCTTGTGCCCCAAGGCGCGCGCGGTGCGTGCAGTGCCATGGTCTATTGGAATCCGCGGGTGGTGCTCTCCTATTGGAAAGCGCTCCAAGAATCTGACGGACCGGCAGTTGAGTCCTGGAGCAGCCGCATCTCGGCGCTTCATGAATTCCTGCACACCGAATTCGGCCCGCGCGGTTTCACCGACACCGCCTACGATCGCCTGGGCGCACGCGCGGGGGGATTCTTGGCGACCAGCCTCCGCTGCCGCGCTCCGTACGTTTCGGCCAACACCCATGACCTGGAACAGCTGCGACAATGGTACCGAGAACATTTCCCGGAAATGCTGGCCATCGACGTCTAACTCGGCTCGCACCAACATGTCATTTGGAGCAATCGAGTGACTAAGATTCGGCGTCGAGGTGCGACTCACGAGGCCCATTGTCCGATGGGGTGCGCGCCTCTCGATTTGCTCTGAGCGGCCGCTCGTGCGATATCGGGGGACAACCGACATGCGAATATCTGTTCGTTAATCCACTTCTCTCCAGCATCGTTGCTTTGCACTGCGCTGACGATCATTCCGATTCCTTGAGAGTCAAGTTGATAATCTGCGCAACGATTGCCTTAAGAGGATCAACCCCTTCCTTCTCAATTGTTTGGTGCATTTCGTCAAAGTCGTCGGGATTTTCCCGCACCAATTTGAGGGCGTGCAACCCTGTCGTGATAACGCCCAAGTACGTTTTCATGTCGTGCTCGAGCTGCCGAAGTTGTTCTCGACGTTTCTCCGCTTCCAATGCTGCGGGATCCTTGTCTAAGTTCATGCGGAATCTCCCCCTATTTGTCCTTTGCCGGGCCTTGAGGGGAATCGGCGAGCAATTCCGCAATGGTGGCCGGATCAGCCGGTTTGACCAAGTGATGATTGAACCCGGCTTCTAGGGTCCTTTCGCGATCTTGCTCCTGTCCCCACCCGGTGAGCGCTACGAGCAGCATATCTCTGCCCCATGCTTGTCTTCGGATGTGGCGCGCTGCTTCGTAGCCGTTCATTCTGGGCATTCCAATGTCCATCAGGATCACATCCGGCAAGAACAATTCGGCGACGGCAATTCCTTCTTGCCCATTGTGAGCGCTGCGAACTTCATTGCCGAGCATCTTAACAGCCATACTCAAAGTCTTCGCCGCGGCTTTGTTGTCGTCCACGACAAGCACTTTTCGTCCTACGCAGCGGTTGGCCCGCAATTCGGTCGGCTCGGGCGTTTGGTCCTCACGCTGAGACTCCGAAACGATCGGCAACCGCACGCTGAAGACACTACCCTTGTCGACACCCTCGGAGTAAACGTCAATTCGTCCGCCGTGCATCTCCACCAGCGACTTGACGAGCGACAGTCCGATGCCAAGCCCAGTATAGCCTTTTTCCTGCGGACGGGCGATCTGAGTTAACATCTCAAACATGTGCCCGAGCATTTCGGCGGGGATTCCGATACCGTTGTCCGCGACCGCGATATTGACATCGTTTCCTTGTCGTTCGGCAGATAACCGGATGTGACCACCTTCGGGGGTGTACTTGCTGCTATTGTTGAGCAGGTTCGACAACACCTGGGCCAAACGGTTTGCGTCCGCGTTCAGCTCGATCTCTTGATCCGGGATTTCAACCGTGAGTTCATGTCGTCCTTCAACGATCAAGGGATGCGACGACTCCACCGCACTTTGCACGACGTCTGAAAGCTTGACGCGGCTCTTGTGAAGTTCCAACTTGCCTTTGGTAATGCGGGACACATCGAGAAGGTCGTCGACCAGCGTGATCAACTGTTGCGTCTGGCGCTCCATCGTGCGGCGCACCTCTTCCAGCATTTCCGGGTTGCCCATTGACAACCTCATCACTTCCAGTCCCGTGCGAATGGGCGCCAGTGGATTGCGAAGTTCATGCGCCAGGGTTGCCAAAAACTCGTCCTTACGGCGGTCTGCTTCCGACAGCCTGGCTGCCAGCTCTCGCAGACTGTTCTCCTGTCGCTTCCGGCCGGTAATATCCTTGACGGTCCCCAAGATACTCGTCTGGGCGCCGTCCGCCTTTCCATAGCTGCTCCCATGGACTTCGATCCAGTGCACGGACTCATTCGGCCAGATGACCCGGCATTCAAAACTCCATTCCTCGTCATGCTCGATCGTCTGTTGAAACCGCTCATTAACCCACGCGCGATCTTCAGGATGAACGTGGCCTAAAAAATCCTCGTAGCTCCATTCATCGAGTGGGTCGTCGTAGCCGAAACACTTGTCGTGTATTGCCGAGCGGCGCGTACTGCCGGTGACGAGGTTCAAATCCCAAACTCCGATTTGGGACGTTTCGACTACGAACTGCAGACGGGCGGCGAGATCCCGCAGGTCCTCTTGCATCTGCCGCTGTTGGGTGATGTCCATGACCGTGCCGTCGAAGCTGGTCAATTTCGATCCGCCCGCTGCTTGCTCAAAATTTCCTCGGCCTTTGGCGAATACCCAGTGGATCGACTCGTCCGGATGTACGACACGGTACTCGGCCGCGTAAGGTATGGGGTCTTCGAGACGAGTCGCCGCGTCGACGGCATCACGGATCCGCTGTCGGTCATCGGGATGGATGGCGGCAAATGCCTCCTCGTAACTGAGCGGTTCGTCGCAGGCATGAAAAATCATGCGGAACCGCTCATCGGACGTCAGGTGGTTCGACTCGGGGTCGATATTCCACGTGCCCAGTTCCGCGGAATCCAGTGCCAATCGCAGTCGCTCCTGATTCTCTTGCAGGGCCTTTTCGATTTGTTTCTGCTCTGTAATGTCCACCACGACGCCCGGCAGCCGGATTGCTTGGCCGGTGTGATCGCGTTCCACCCGCCCGCGAGCAATGACCCACCGGACGCTTTGATCCGGCCCGTCGATTCGAAACTCGACTTCGTAGTCGTCTCCGAACTCCATCGCTTGCTTGATGACCCCCTGAACCCCTTCTCGGTCGTCGGCGTGAATGGCCGACAGGTAGGATTCGATCGGGCTATCAGCCGTCGCGTCCAGAGAGACACCGAACATGCGCGCCAAATTTCCATCGGCGCGCAGGACATTTTGAACGGTATCGTACTCCCAGGTGCCGATTTCGCCCGCGGTCAACGTCGATTCCAGACGGGAGCGAGCCTCCTGCAACTCCTCCTCCGTCCGCTTGACCCCACTGATGTCCGTATTTGTGCCAAACCAGCGGATGATCCGGCCGTCGCGATCGCGAAACGGAATAATGCGCGTGAGGAATGGCCGGAAGACACCGTCGGCACCTTTTAAGGGAAAGACCATTTCAAATGGTTCGCCGGACTCCAAAGCTTTCTGCCAGTTTTCAACAACTTCTGGCAAGACCTCCGGTGCATGGACGCTTTTCCAACCCCAACCCTCCATTTCTTGAAACGTCGTGCCGGTATATTCGTACCACCGGTCATTATACCAGTCGATGTGCCCATCCGGTTGAGCCATCCACGCCAATTGAGAGATGGCGTTTCCCAACTGAACAAATCGCTCTTCGCTTTCCCGCAGTTGCTCCTCGGCCTCCTTTTGTCTCGTGATATCTCTGGCAATTTTCGAGGCCCCGATGATGCGCCCTTCCGCATCCCGGATCGGCGAGATTGTCAGCGAAACGTAAACCCGTTCCCCATTGCTCTTGACCCGCACCGTGTTGAAGTGTTCGACACGTTGCCCGGCCCGCAATTGTGCGATAATTCGATCTTCCTCTCCTGCCCGTTCGGGCGGAATCAACATGGAGATATGGCGACCGATTGCCTGCTCTGCGGTGTACCCAAAAATCCGCTCGGCAGCAGCGTTCCAACTCCGAATCGTCCCATCCAATGTCTTACTAATAATTGCGTCATTCGATGACGTGATGATCGATGCCAGGAAACGAGCAGTTTCGTCAGGCTCGGCGCTGCTGTTGGCGATCGCCGCTTGCAGGCGGCGGCCGTCCTCGTCGGCGTTCCAATGTTGCAGCACCGTATTAATCTCATTGGCTCCAACACGGGCCAAGAGCGAGTCCCGCTCGGTAGGAAACTCGCGGTTGTCGGATCCGATCACGAGCACGCCGACTTCACTTGCAACACCGAACTGAGTCACCGCGATGCGAAGAGTTCCGGAGCCGGAGGGATGGGGAATGCTAGTTGGCGGATCTTCACCGTGGACGCTTAGAGTCGACGCGAACGAGTCTCGAATCCGCTCACTGTCTACGGCATCAGAACCAGACTTGGTGCTGGTGCGTACGACTTCGACCACTCCCGCTCTTCCCACCTCCCCCACACGAAGATAAAGCAGGTCCAGTGACAACGTGTCGAACAACGCGTCCGACAAGCTGGTTACAATCTCCTGCGGACTCAGGCCGGTCCACGTCGTTGGGAGGGCGGTGAGCGCGACTATATCCTGAACCGTCTGCCGTAATCGGCGGTCTTCCTGTTCCGGACTATTCTCTGGAGATCGCATTCATCCAACCCGATCCGCTCTTGATCGCAGTGATCCACTCGCCAAGGAGCCGATGCGCGATCATGTGCTGTTGCTGGAGCACTCTGTACATTTTGTGCGACGGGGGCATCGAACGGATCTTCACTACGGGATGCCGCCGAAATCTGACACACACGCTGGAGCGATTCTACCAAATTCCACCGGCGAGACGCCACATGCTAGGGACTACGCGTCAATCTTTCACTGGGTTCAGGCGCAGGCGAAAGCGTCCGGTAGACATAGGGCGACCCCAGGTGCCGGTCATGCACAGCATATCGCCAAGCCCCTACCAAGACCGCAATAATCGCCATCTGATCGCTCACATCGGGGCGTTTTGTCGTCGAAGGCTGGTTTGGGGCTCCGACTCTCCATCTTCCGTGACAAGATTCAACCGCATCGCCCTGGAGCCGGGCGACGTTCGACCGCTTCGGCAAATTCGTGAACAAAAACGGTGGACAAGCTAGCCGCGTTTTCATCGACGAATTGGAGTATACTGTGGGACGCCGATGCCCCCACTCCCAGGCAAGCACGTCGCCCGAATGCACAACGTACCCTCACAAACCACGCAGCCACGACTCGGCAAATAAACCGGTGAAATATGCGGATTAACAGCACACAACTGAGCCCGTTCACCCCTCTGCTCCCCTCCCTTTGAATACCCCGCGTCGACGCGCGCTCGAACCGGCCGCCTCGCGAGCGATTATGTGTTTCGTTGATGCGGAATTGCTGTGCCACGCCATTGGACAGCGGAGATTTTTCCCATCTCACGTCTGTCGAGGCCCGTTCTTACGTCCGCCCCTGACGACGTTTATCCAGGAAAAGCCGTTGAGCGCCGCTAAAACGCAGCTGCGGCAAGACCCGGAAGCAGCGGGAGCCATTGGTAATCGTAGGAGGGTCGACATTTCCATCCTCATGAGCGATGAACAGTTCAACAGTCGCATGCGTATTGGTGATTCTAATCATCGTGATGATTTTTATGAATTTGCGTTGTTCACATTGTCGATAACCACACTGATTACGTCTCAGCGCTCCTACTTCAAGCTCATCTTAGAAATCACATCTAGCGCTTCGTCCGTGTATCAGGCCTTCACCAATGCCGCCGATTCCGACAGACCTAATCCAAATCACGGAAAACTCACCGACGTCCAATCGCGTTTTCAACATGGTCGTTTCCGACACAGCGCGGAGACTACCATTCGGTTTGCGCGTGCCGCGAGGTCTGGACGCGACCTCCGTGCCAATGATGGCCAAGCGGGTTTGTGACGTCGGTTGGTCGGTATTGTTGCTGATAGTGTTTGCGATTCCCATGTTGATTATCGCGCTGCTGGTAAAGTTGACGTCCAACGGACCCGTCATCTATAAGCAGTCACGCGTCGGCCAAGATGGGCGTGTTTTTGAGCTATATAAATTTCGCTCGATGCCTATCGATGCCGAACAAAAAACCGGGCCGGTGTGGGCCTCCAAAAATGACCTGCGGCCTACGCCCATCGGCCGAGTATTGCGCCGGTTTTCTCTTGATGAATTGCCGCAACTCATCAACGTCATTCGCGGCGACATGAGTCTGGTCGGCCCGCGCCCGGAGCGACCCTATTTTGTCAAGAAATTCTCAAGCGAGTATCCCACCTACGCCCTGCGGCACCGGGTACGTCCCGGATTGACCGGTTGGGCACAGGTGCGCGGCTGGCGCGGGAATACTTCACTCATTCATCGCCTGGAATGCGATTTGGAGTATATCGACCGCTGGTCGTTCGTGCGGGATGTCTACATCTGCTTGTTGACTCCCTGGGAGTTGATGAGGGGTGAACGAGGTGGGCGATAACACGCATCCCCCTGTGGAGGCACGCCGTTTCTTTTGGCTGTCAGCCGCTTTGCTGATCGCAGCTTTCATTCAGTTCTACAACGCCTACCGCGCTCCCGTAATTGCCCGGGACGGAATTCGCTTCATTCAGATCGCGCACGAGCTGCATCGACCACGCGCTGCTTTCTCTTATTTTGCCCAACATCCGGGGTATCCCGCCTCGATGTATTTTGCCCATGCCATGATCGGGATGTTTTCCGATGAGGCAACAATTGAGTCATGGGTTTGCGCGGCTCGGATCACCAGCGGACTGTACGGGCTGTTGTGCATTCTGGTTGTTTGGCTATTTACTCGTCGCTTGGCCGGCCAATGTGCGGCAGATGTGGCGGCGATGATTGTCTCGCGGTACTCGCGCGTGCGTACCACTCAGGCCGATGCGTTGAGCGATTCGGGACATTTGTTCTTCTACTTACTAGCCACATGGTGCCTCTGCGAAGCGGTTAGCGGCAAGAGCTTGTGGTGGTATTGCAGCGCCGGATGCAGCAGCGGTCTTGCCTATTGGATTCGCCCCGAAGGCTGGAGCATCGCTCTAGTGGGAGGCCTTTACTTGGCCGTGCAGATTATTCGCAGCACGTCCCATATGCGTCGGCGTTTCGTGGTCGGCCTGATGTTGTTGCTGGCGACGACCATTGTCACATCCGGACCGTACGTGGCCCTTTCTGGAAAACTGACGGATAAGGTGCGCAGAAAAGAAAATCTGATCAAATTTCAGGCGCACCTCAATCGGCAAAGCAAGACGCCTGCCGCTACCGCCACCGCTGCTCCGGACTTGCACAAGACTGGATTGCCAACAACGACCGATGGTTTTTGTCGCATACTGACGGCCGCCGTCGGTGAGTTACTTAAAAACATCCTGGATACCTTTCAGGCGCTGTTGGTCCCCGCCGCCTGTGCACTGATCTTTTATGACAAACGAAGATTTCCCGCTGGGTCAGGGCCGATCCTTGGGGGGTTGGCCGGGTTGCACGCGCTGCTGCTGATCGGGGTGTATTTTACCGGCGGCTATATTTCGGAGAGGCATTTGCTGCCCATTGTCGGGTTGTCGATGCCGCTGGTCGCCGTCGGCATCATTGGAATCGCGGAGACTGTGCGAGCTTGGGTGTCGCAACGATTGATTCCCCGCTTATCCCGCTATACCGACGGACAAGCCGTTGCATTTGCCACGTTGTTACTGTTTGTCGCCTTCGCGCCACAGGTTCTGCGAGTGTCTCACCCGCAGTTCCAACCCGATGCGGTCGCTGCTCGATGGATCAAACAACGTTATTCCGCGCAGCAATTGCTGATTTCCAATTCCCCCTATCTGCCGTTTTATGCGGAACTCACACCACGCTGCGGGAGAGTGGTCGAAACACATGAGGACTTCGCCCAGGAGTTGGCAAAGCACCCACACGAGAAGATCCTCGTCGTTTTGCAACGGAAGAGACGGCAGTCGCAGGGGCCGCCGGATCGCGAACTGCACTGTCCCAGCCATGCGGCGATTTTGAAATTTGCCGCGGACTGCAAATACCGATCAGCGGTGCACGAAACGCTGGTCTTTGAATGCCAGCCTTCGCCGCGCCAAGCCCTGCACCGCTCGCCAGATTCGCTACGACGATAAAAAAACCGCCCACCTTCAGACGTCACGCCTGACGAGGTTGGGCGGGAGGGGGAGCGTCGTTGTCGTACCGCGAGGAACTCGTCCAGCGACGGCGATTTAAGACGAGCGTCTATGCGGCCTTTTTGGCAACAATTACCTGGCTCTTTGGCATGAACTCGTTGAGGGCGTCACGGACGTGTGCCGTTTCCGGATCCGAAATCAGCGTATACCAGGTCTTTGACCAGCTCCGCAGAAGGGGGCCTTCCGGCTCGCTCAGGTCATGTTTGGCGGACCAAAAGAGAATCCACCACACGGACCAATAGAAACTGCTGCGTCCCAAGTGCGAAATATCCAATCCGACCGATTTGATGAGATTTTGGAACTCATCGCGCTGGAAGATCCGCACATGGTTAGGCGGCGCCCAGTACACTGGTGGAGCTACGGACCGTTGAATGTTCTCCGCGACGGGATCGGGAACGGTGATCAAATATTCCGCGCCCGGGCCGCCGATCCGAGCCAACTCGTTGACGAAGTGAGCCGGGTCCGGGACATGCTCCAAGACCTCCGAGCAAATCACCTTCGTCGCAAAGCCGTCCGCAATGGGCAACGGATTTGTGTCGCTGACAACGGCCCGCAGACGCCCTTCGAACTTGCCCTTGGCCAGGTTGTTCAGCCGTTCAATTGCCTGCTCGTCGATATCGGTGGCAACCACCTCGGCCCCTTGCCGTGCGGCGAACATCGCCATGCCGCCGGTGCCCGTACCGACATCGACAACGACGTCGTCCGCGTTGATGACAAACCCGTCACACAGTTGTCCGGTCTCTTCGAGATACCACCCAGACTGTTCGGCATCCAACTTGCGGACAAGCTTTGCCTCCTGCAACCCCCGAACTCGCTGCCCCCCGTTGCCGGCCAACAGCTTGCCCATCCCCATCAATCCACCAACACGATTACGCATAAGTGCTCTCTTTGCTTGCCTGGAGCGCATCTCAAATTGTTAGTCCACCGCGCCTTGCGATACTGGCAATTCACGGCCATGTCGTGATGAACGTGCGGACAATATGAGAGAGTGGAAATCTCGTCAATAGTCATCGTCGGCGAATTCGGCCTCGGTGATGCGATAACCCATGCGGCGAATCACAACGGTGCGGGGACGAAACGAATATTGACAACATTGCGGCACGCCAGTACAAGTCCCGCACTCAATTCTCTCTCATCTCTTTCAGTCATCAATGCGGCTGTCGACCTAGACGTTTGCCAACACAGGCTTTCGTGCGAAAATCGGCCGCACAAATCGCGAGCTTACGGAGTTCAGGCCTTGGATTCACCTTCTCCTCGTGGAGTTCCGCGCGCAGTCGACACATACCCGCCAGTCTGCATCCTACTCACCAGTTATGGCACAGGGGCGGGCGCTGGGAAAAAATTGGGCGTGGCGGGGTATTCTCACGACATTGTCGCCAAGATCTACAGACCGCTGTTGGAGCAGATCGGCCGCGTTGTTTTGGTGGACGATGCCCAGGCCGAGCTGATTCCGCTGGCCGAGCAGGCACGCCGCGAGGGTTTGTTTCCGCTGCAGTTCAGTGTGACGCCGTTTCAAGACGTGTTTCTCCCTCCATCTTTTCCGTCAATTGTCGCACCTGCGTGGGAGTTTCCTGACGTCCCGGATCATATGTTTGCCGGCAATCCCCAAAACGATTGGCCGGCCACCGCTGATCGTTGCGCACGCGTGATCGTGAGCGGCCGGTTCACGGCCGATGCGCTACGGCGCGGGGGGGCGACTGTTCCCATCGACCTTGTTCAAGTGCCGGTTGCGGATGGCCTGTTTCAAGTTCCCCTGTGGGATCCCAGCCAAACTACCGAACTGCACTGCCGGCACATCGTGCTCAATGGTCGCCAGCCTGGGCACACTGTCGCGAGTCCTTTCGCTGAGCGCGATGCGGTACCGCAGCGGACGATTGATTGGCGGGCCGGCATGCGCAGCATGGCTCGGAGCGTGTATCGCATGGCCGTTCGTCCCGTCATCGGCGACCGGCTGGCTCGATCGCTGCGGGATGCACTGCGCGTCGGGCGGTTGACATGGCAGGCCTACCAAAACGTCCAGCATCACGACCCGCGGCTCGCACCGCTCTCGCTAAGCGGCGTGGTTTATACCAGCATCTTCAATCCCAACGACGGGCGCAAGAATTGGCACGACCTGCTGACGGCATTTTTAGTCGCCATGCGTGACCGGCCGGATGTCACACTCGTGGTCAAGCTGGTAACCAACGACCCGGTTTCCGTGGGGCGATTTGTGCAATGGTACCACCAACGTCAACTGCCGCACCAATGCCGTGTCGTGGTTGTCACGGGTTATTTGTCCGACGAGGAAATGCAAAACCTGATTCAGGCAAGCACCTTTTATTATCAGGCAACCAAGGCCGAAGGAAATTGCCTGCCATTGATGGATTATCTAGCGGCGGGGCGGCCGGGCATTTCACCGAATCACTCGGCGATGTCGGATTACTTCGACGAGCGATTCGGGCATGTGATTCGCTCCAGCCCGGAACCGGCGGCCTGGCCGCACGACCCGCGGGGTGGCATCCAGACAACCTGGGGTCGTATCGATTGGTCGTCCATCGTCGAGGCATTACACACGAGCTATCACCAGGCTACCGCTGATTTCAGTAGCTATCAGGCAATGTCCCGCACCGCTCGTGAGCACATGGCCGCGTGGGCGGGGATCGACAGCGTCCAACCCCGTCTCGAACAAGCCATTCGCCGCGTGATTCAGGAATCCCGCCATGATGGGTTCCCTGTGAATGGCGAGGTTGAGCGGATCGCGGCATGAGGCAACTACCGAGCAAAAGGTGCGCGTCAGCAGGGAAGCAACAATACTTATGATTCGATATCTTCGTTGGATATATGATTGCCGTTTGTTCTGCATGTCACTTGTGCAGCACGACATCCGTAAGCGATATCGCCGCTCGTCGTTGGGCGTGCTCTGGGCGATCATTCAACCGGTCATGCTGGCCCTCGTGCTCACGTTCATCTTGCATCGCGCCTTCGAGCATCAGGCGGTCGACTACTTCATGTACGTACTGACCGGCCTTTGCTTCTGGAACTACATAACGCACGTCACCAGCGGTGGTTGCCAAAGTATTCAATGTGCGACGGTGTATATCATGGAAAACCGAGTGCCGATCGCCGTTTACCCGTTGCGGTACATGCTCGTGGGAATCTTTCATCTCGCGATGGCGATCTTGCCGGTGTTGCTGTTGAGTTTCTTCATCAGCGGACTGCCCACGGCGGCCGGATTGGCGTCGATGATTCCAGTGACGATTCTGATCGTCATCCTGGGCTGGTCGCTGTCGTGTCTCTTCGGGGTTCTCGCCGTTTACGTTCCCGACGTGGCGCAAATCACACAGGTTGTGCTCCGGATCTTGTTCTACGCCACGCCGATTATCTGGCAAAAGAACATGGCCCGCTTCAAAGAAATTGAATGGATCGTCGCGCTCAACCCCTTGGCGGCAATGATGGATCTCTTTCGCGAACCGTTGTTGCATGGAACGCCGCCGGAGAATTTCGCCACGTTGTGCAGTCTTTCGGCGTTTTTAGCCGTCGCCGCATTTGCCGGCGCATGCATGCTGTTGCGGTACTGCGAGCACCGGCTCGTCCTTCGACTCTGACAGGGAACCTCTTTCACGACAACTAGCGGGCATTCGAGGCCCTTATTCTTCCGGCCACAGCAATGGCACACTGACCGACATACATAACAGACAAACGATGGCCCAAATACTTCTCGAAGACGTATCGCTAAAAATCAAGCTGACCAAGAACGGCCCGCTGCGGTTTCGTGATTGGCTGGGTGAAAAGTTCGGCATGGCCGGCGGGGAAGAGGTGTTTCTAGTCGTCGTCTTAAGTGACATGAACCTTAACTTGTATCCCGGGGTCTGAC
>CALFYU010000405.1 GCA_937952455.1 uncultured Planctomycetaceae bacterium | reverse complement strand
CTTACAAACCCCAATGCATGACCGATTTCGTGTGCGGCGACTCCGACAAAATCGAGCAGGTTCGCGTCGATTCCGTCACTTTGATCAAAATCCCAGTCGAACTGCGAACTAAAGGTGATAAATGCATCGACTACGCTGTCGTTGGCGGGGAGAAGCCCAATCGCCTTGGCATTTGCCGTGTTAATGTCGATCATCGAGTTGTTGCCATCGCCGTCGTTATCGACGAACGGGGTCGTCAGATCCATTTCCGGCGAATTGCTGACATGATTGAGCAACATGTCAAACGTGCTGGTCGAGGAGAGCGAGGCGACGGCGGAGTCGTCGTCTACCGACGTTCGGTCGCCGTCAAGTGCCAAGTAAAAGTCCTCGTAGCTCGTGACAATCGATGTTGAGCCGGCTTGGCCCAGAATTCCCGGACCCAATATGCCGAAGCCGATATCGAGGTTGATCGTGACGTCATCGGTGAAGATCCGTGACCACAGCAACGCGGCGTCGACAAACCCTTCGAGCGCACGCTGATCCATGTTGGGATCAGATATCAAATTAAATGTCACTCCACCGGGAGCTTGAACGACAATGTTCGTTGCCAGAGGGTTGGCTACGGCAAAGGCGTCGACTGAGAATTTTTCTTGTGACGTCGTGAAATCAGCAAACGTTACCTTCGTCGTCTCATAAATAAGATCTTCAGAATCGACCAGACTCGCGCTGAGCAACGTCCGGTCTTCCATCGTTTCCAAATGCAATGGAAGCTGTCGGCGGCAGTTGCTGAACTTTCGCCAACTGCGTTCCCGCGTTTCTGAGCGGGCGTCGCGCCCCCGGAATCGTTGCGAACGCACCCACGACGTCGAGAGTAGGGACCAAATGGACATCAGCTGGCTTCCTTCTTCAATTGCAAATCGTCTCTGAGATCTTGATGAGCCGCGTGCGGATGGCAGGCAAACACGGTCACGGTTTAGAGCCAGGTTCGGCAGGGAACCGTTGCACCGCGCCGCCTCGAGAATTCACCGGCGAGCATCTTGTAAAACTAACCGCGTTCGGGAAATGATCCGCCAAGATTTCAGATGCGATGCGCAACGCAAAAAAATGACGGTTTTTTCCAACATACCAAGGGGCTCAGTCGATTTCCAGAAATATTACGCAGATTCCCTAATTTCTATAAACCGAGTCTACCCAGGGGATTACCCGTAGTTCTGGGGATCAATTCCCCCACACCCGTGCTCCGCACCGCGTCACTGGGAGGGGCAATTTCGAACCACTTGCGTAAGCGAGAAATGTCAATCGCCATAGTGCGTCACGCCGCCTTGACCAGTACCAATCCAGCCACAATCGCCGCGATGCCCCAACCCTTGGCGGCGGTGAATCGTTCCTTCAATACGATGAAACCCAACGCCGCTCCGATGACAACGGCGAACTCGCGTACGGCGGCGACGTAACTGACGTTGGCTCGTTGGAAGGCAAAGAGAATGATCAAATACGTCCCGACCGATCCACTGCCGACCAACAGAATGTATCGTTTTCGATTGCGCAGCGCGTCGCGGACCTCGCGGGGGTACTTCCACAACGCGGCCGGGGCGAAGAGCACGGCGGAGATTAACCAGAGGCCGACGCCATAGACGACCGGTGACATTTGGCCGACGGCCCGTTTGTCGACGATCGAATACCCGGCGATGGCTGCCCCGGTGCATAGGGCCATCAGGAGTCCACGATTACCGGCCTGCAGGTTCTTTCCCGAAAGTCCTAGCAAGAGGATTCCCAGACAAATGGCGGCGATGCCCGTCAACCCGGTCGGCGACAACTCTTCGCTGAGCAAGAGATAGGCCAGCAAGGCCGTCCCGGCGACTCCCGTTCCCCGGGCGATGGGATAGACCAGCGAGATGTCACCGTAACGGTACGCTTGGGCCAGCATCCAAAAATAAACTGCGTGCAGCACGCCGGTGGGTAGACAGACGAGCGCCGCATCAACCAGCGACTGATCGGCGGGAAATTGCGCCCAGGCAAAGGGGAGGCAGATCAAACTCCCCACGAATTGCGCATACCACATGACACCGACATTGCCGGAGACCCGCCGCGCCCCGAAGTTCCAGGCCGCATGAAAAACCGCTGCCAGCAGGACTTGGATAAAGACGTCAACGGGCATGGGCGTCCACTTTTCGCGTTCCTTGAGTCGATGTGCTGCACAATAGTGTGCGGATGGGTGGCTGGGGTCGGACGAAGTCCGCCCCCAGGGTGTGGAGCGTGCGCATGCCCAACGATTTGGAGGCGAGCTGTCGCTCGTCCCCAGCCACCCTTTTCCCAAGAATTCGTTATTAGTCCGCCCACTTAGTGAGCGATGCGATCGAGACAGTTCGGATCGGTGTGGTCCAACACCGGCAGATCGCCCACCGGGAACAGGTGGTTGTACTTCAGCCCGCTGCCGGTGTTGAATAACACGATTCTCTCGTCCGGCTTGAGCCATCCCGTTGCGAGAAGTCGTTGGGCGGCCTTCCAGACGGCCCCCCCTTCGGGACAGGCGTAGAGCCCTTGCTGGGCGGACAGCTCCCGCACTCCTTCTAAGAGTGCGTCGTCGCTGACCGTGATCGCAGTGCCGTGCGACTCGCGCAGCACGCGGAGCATGATGAAATCGCCGACGGCCGCCGGCACGCGCAGGCCCGATGCGACGGTCGATGCGTTGGCAAACATCTCCGCATGTTCGGCGCCCTGTTCAAATGCGCGAACGATTGGTGAACAATTCTCAGCTTGCACGACGACCATCCGTGGCCGTTCGGAGCCGATCCAGCCGAGTTGCTGCATTTCGTCGAACGCCTTCCACATACCGATCAATCCCGTGCCGCCGCCGGTGGGATAAAAGATCACGTCCGGCAGTTGCAGTTGGTCCGTTCCCGCGGCGGCCGCCATGTCGAAGGCGAGTTCGTAGCCCATCGTCTTTTTGCCTTCGATCCGAAACGGCTCCTTGAGCGTCGAGAGATCGAACCAGCCGAATTGCTCGCAACCGCGCTTGACCAGTTTTCCGCAATCGCTGATCAGGCCATTGACGAGAAACACGTTGGCTCCGCCGCCGACGCTTTCAATGATGTTGGCCGGAGGTGTGTCTTGGGGCATGAACAGGTAACATTCAATCCCCGCGCGGTTGGCATAATACGTCGCCGCCCCGGCCGCGTTGCCGGCTGAGGGGAGGGCGACCACTTTCGCTCCCAGCGCGACGGCGCGGGTCACCGCTGCCGACATGCCGCGGGCCTTGAAACTGCCGGTGGGGTTAAATGCCTCGTCCTTGACGAACAGGTTTTCAAACTCCGCAAACGCGGTGCGGCGTTCCAATCGCAGAAGCGGCGTCTGTCCCTCGCCCAGCGAAACCGCCTGGCTGACGTCATCGACCGGTAACACGTCGGCGAACCGCCACATCGACCGCGTCGTGCGCCCGCGAACGGCGGCGGGCGTAAAGGTCTCACGTAACGCAGCGAAGTCATAACCGGCCAACAGCGGCTTGCCGCAGGCGGTGCACAGGTTTTGCAATTGGTCGACGTCGTGTTCCAGGCCGCAGGCGGCGCAGGTCAAGGAAGTGTGCACGGTCAAATACTCAGATGCGAACTGAAATCGGATACTAAGAATTACCTTCGTGGGGTCTTCAGCGTATCGAGTCGCCAAAGGCATTGCAAAGCGATGCGTCCGCACACGAGCGTTCGCAGCCCCCGGGCGTGTCGACGAGCCCGGCAAAAAAAACGCGCGCAGAGACGCCGAGACGCAGAGGAAAAATGGGGCTTGGACCGTCACCTTCTTGGCGTCGTTGCGTCTTGTGAACTGTTAACGTCACTTTTCGGGTACCACTGCTGGCTTGTCCTGCAGTGCTTTAGCAGCTTCAAGATTCGAACTTGCGGGCAAGCCGCCCGTGGCCCCCTTTTTCAACGGGCCGTTGGCGCTCCGGACTCATTAACGCATCGTCCGACTCATTAGCCTCACTTAATCTTTTCTCTGCGTCTCCGCGTCTCTGCGCGCGGTTTTTTCGTTTTTGCCGCGTGACCGGAACAAGCCGACGTTCTGATCCTGCCGAACCGGCCCCGTTTATGAGTTGTCAATTCCCCCTCCGCCGTCGACAATGCAAGCGTCGCGATCGGCGTTCTCCATTCTTTATTCTTTGCCCTTACCGAAAATTGAATCCCCCCGATGTCCGAAATTGCCTACCAATCTTGTATCTCGCCCGATTGCGGGGCGACGTTTTCTGTCGATGAGGTCCGCACCGGTTGCCCGAAGTGCGGCGGGTTGTTGGATGTCGATTATGACTGGGACCGCGTCCCCGTCCCCGCGTCGCTGCGGGAGTTTGAAGCGCGGTGGAGTACGCGGCGGAATCCGCTCGATTTCAGCGGGGTGTGGCGGTTTCGGGAATTGCTCCCGTTTGCCCCCGACGATCAGATTGCCTCGATCGGCGAAGGGCAGACGATCTTGCAGCAGTCGACTGCGGTGGCGCGGTTCTGCGGACTGAACGACGACGGATTGTTTCTGCAATATGAAGGGCTGAATCCCTCGGGGAGTTTTAAAGACAACGGCATGACGGCCGCCGTGACGCACGCCCGCATGGTGGGCGCCACGCAGGCCGCTTGTGCCTCCACCGGCAATACCAGCGCATCATTGGCCATCTTCGGCAGTTGCACCGGGCTGCTCCGCGTGCTGGTGTTTATCGGCAGCGGCAAAATCGCTTATGGCAAACTGTCGCAGGCGCTCGATTACGGTGCGAAGACGATTCAACTCGAAGGGGACTTCGACGACGCCATGCAACGGGTGCGCGAGGTCTGTTCGCAAGCGGGCATCTATTTGTGCAACAGCCTGAATCCGTTTCGCCTGGAAGGACAAAAGGCGATCATCTTTCGTATTCTGGAATCGCTGGCCTGGGAGCCGCCCGATTGGATCGTGGTCCCCGGCGGGAATCTGGGCAACACCAGCGCGTTCGGCAAAGCATTGTTGGAACTCAAGAAGCTCGGGCTGATCGATCGATTGCCGCGACTGGCGGTGATCAACGCCGCCGGGGCAAACACCCTGCATGAGTTGTACGAGCATCAGGGGCTGCGGTGGAACCACGGGCGACCGGATGCCACGCTGCGGGAAGAATACTTTGTGGAGATGGATTCCAGCGGCCGCCGCGCGGCGACGTTGGCGTCGGCGATTGAAATCAACCGGCCGGTCAATTTGAACAAGGCCTTGCGGGCGCTGGATGCGTGCAACGGCGTGGTCCGGGAGGTGAGCGATCAGGCGATTCTGGACGGCAAGGCGCAAGTGGGTGCCGGGGGCTTCGGCTGCGAGCCGGCCAGCGGCGCCAGTGTGGCGGGCGCAAAATTGCTCCGCGAGGAAGGGGTCATTGCGGCGAGCGATCGAGTAGTCTGTATTTTGACGGGTCATCAATTGAAGGATCCCAACGTGACGGTCGCCTATCACAGCGGGCAATCGGACGAATTTGACCGATTGCTGCGCCCCTCGGGCGTGGAGGAAGCCGCCTTCGCCAATCAACCCGTTGTCGTGGAGAACGATCTGAAAAAAATCATGGAAGTTGTCTCGCGATTTGAGTAAAGTGGATCGGTGCCAAGACGACCGCCGTCATTAGTATCGATTCTGCCACGAGGGTAGCGATGAACACGCCCTTTGAAGACCTCGAATATCTGGCCGATTATCTTCCCGAAGAGGGAGAAGCGATGCTGGTGTCGCGCCGCGACGGTGAGTTGGTCTGCGAGCCGTATGCGCAGGATGCCGGCCGCGAGGGAATCACCGATCCGGACCTGTACGGGCGGCTGATTCAGGCCAGCGAGCGGTTGAGCATGCAAAGCACGATGCCGCTGTGGGTCTGCCTGGTCGCCAGTTTCTGGGGCTGCGTCGCCCTGCACATGCTGGCCGGCATTGGCTGGTCGGGGGCGTTTCTGGACGTGGGGCTGGTGATGATGGCCTTGATGGGCGGCTATTGTTGGATCCGCGCCCGGCATCAGCGGATGTTCCGCGAAGAAGTCCGACCGATGCTCGAGCGGGAGATCCGCCGCCGCGGACTGCAGAAGTACGCCGTGATCGGCGCCATCCGCCAACATCCCGAGATGCGGTCCCTGATGGACGAATTGTCCCTGTGGACCGAAGAAGGCCGCACGCCGCGTTATTGATATCGATCACGTGAGGGCTAGATGGCGATGGGGTGGCTGGGGACGAGCGACAGCTCGCCCCCAGGTCCTTGGGCGTGCCCAAACTCTCTCACCTGGGGGCGGACTTCGTCCGTCCCCAGCCACCCTGAACTTGATATTGATCGCATGTTGGACCGATAGATCATGAGTGCGGCTACGGCAAGAAGCCGCGTTCGCGGAGTTCCTGCACGTTGTGCGGCTGGCTTTCGATGACCCGTTCCAACGCGTATCGCAAGAGCGCAATGCCGGCCAATTGCGGCGGCGAGGTCAGCACGGCGACCCGCTCTTCCTCTTCGGCATCGAGCTTGCGGTTGAGCAGCGCGACTGCTTCTTCGACGCTGTCGCTGCGAATCGCGCTGCGGTGGCTGGAGTTATCGAATTTCAAATTTGGGATCACGGTGCGTTTCATCAGGAACTGCACCATTTCTCGCTCTTCTTGACTTTCAAAGAAATTCTGAAACTCTGCGCCCATATTTTCCGGCGTGATCAACAGCGGCCGCGTGACCTTGATCTCGCCCTCGGTGATCTTGACCGTGGCTCCGGCGGATTGCGGATGGCAGACCAGATAATACGGCAGTTCGGTTTCACCGAACGTGAACAGTGAAAAGTTCACCGGCCGCGCAATGCGAATCGCATCCCAAGCTTCGTGAAAGCGGCGTTCCAATCCAAATTCGTCAAATGACATGAATGTCCGGTTTCACCAGTCGTAAGGGGAGTGATCGCTCCCGTTTCGCACAATAGAGCCTTGCGCCAGCCACAACAAATCGCCGACCACCAGTCGGATTGTAGACGACGCCGCAGCGCTGGTGCAAATCTTCCCGGGAATTCGAGCCGTTGTATCGGTCGGTATTGATGTGTCAAGCCGCCGGTCGTCGATCTCGGTTGACAGACCGCAGCGCGGGCCGCCAGAATCGCCCGACAGCTGAAGGACCTCAGCGATGACCGGACCGCACGGCGCTTTCAACGCCGCGCGAGGGATCACGGAACCGACGGACGCGTTCACGTCACCGGACGGCTTTTGTCATTGACGGAGTGTATGCTGCTTGTGGCGGCCGCACACCGGAAATGCCTCTTCGGGAACATCCCCCCAGCCGCAACAAGGCGGCGAGTCCCGTTCAAGGGCGCGGTTCTCGCGCCTCAGCCGAACAGACGAGGTCCGTCAAGGAACGACAACTTTTGTCTTTTGAGGACGATGGAACTTTTAAGGAGGAATGGAAACTGATGATTCACAGTCTCAAGGGAATGGTATGGGGCATTGCCGCGGCAGTCTGTTGCGTTGCCCTCCCGGGCCGGCCGGCTATTGCCGCGGAGCCGCTGGTTTGGCATGACGATTACTTCACCGCCTACCGCGACGCCGAGCGGCAGCAAAAGCAACTCTTCATTTTCTTTCGCGACGAACGCGACAGCGCCGCCGCCGACAGTTACGAGTTGACCGTGCTCACCGACGACAGCCTGCAAGAGTCCCTGCGCAAGATGGTGTTGGCTGTGATTCCGGTGGACGTGTCGATTCCGGAATCCGACGAACGATTGCTGGACTACGATGCTTTTCAACACCAGCAGCATCGTCAGGGGATCGCTGTGGTGGACCTGGTCGAATCGGGAAGCGATTTGCACGGCAAGGTCGTCTCGGCCCATCCGTTCACACGGGGACGGCATCTTACGGCAGCGTCGACGAAAATTGTGTTAGATCTTCCCCGGGGAACGATCACGCAACGTTCGTTGATCTACGCCGCCCGCATTAACCCCTACCGACCGGCTGGTGCTCAGGGTGAGGCGGCGCCGGAATTGCTGGATTTCGCCCAGCGTCATTGCGGAACTATGTGCAGCTGGAACTCGATGCACCATTCGTCATATGGCGGCATGGAGATCGTGGCCAACAACGGTGCCGGGGCGACGATTGTCGACACGGCAAAGTCATTCATTCGCATGTGGCAAGGCTCCCCCGCCCACTGGGGAATTTTGAGCGGCGGTCACGCGAAATTCGGCTTGGATATGAAGCGTTCACCCAGTGGCCACTGGTACGCCACGGGCGTCTTTGGCAACTGATTGCCTCGGGCGTAATTCGACGTGAGCTCCGTGCGGGTGCCGTGTGCCCCCGCGCGGTTTTTGTTTTTATGCGATTGCGTGCATGGCGAATTGTGGCCTCCCAGAGATGGTAGGCTGAGATGGTAGGCTGAGATGGTACGCTGGGACAATCTTGTGACAGACTTGGGCGCGAACTACAGTAATGTCAGGGGGGGCGTTGACCATTGGCTGTAATTGGATTGTCGTCGGAAGTTTGTATGTCCATATTGCTGTGCCACAGTTGTTATTGTTGGGTCGAGCCGCAG